>JAGGRR010000017.1 GCA_021159465.1 Methanophagales archaeon | reverse complement strand
GTGCACAGGTATTTCAGCCTTATTCGCTGCCCTTTACGCATCTTCTCAAAGTCAGCCCCACTCACATATACCCTGTTGCCAGTTCTTATCTCACGATAATCACTCCTTGAGGGGTGCTTCAATGCCCTTGCAACAAGTGTTTTTGATTTGCCATTCTTCCCATTCTTCAGTATCATCTCCACCGGTCTGTGTACAAAGAAGTACCTCATGGCACGAACGTCCACAATCTTCCTGTTCTCCGCATACAGGTTCTTCATGCTCACTGCGATATCGTTCTGAGAAACGCCCATAGAAATAAAGAACTTCCGAATCGCCTCGGGTTGAAATCCACGTCTGCGTAGTGCCCTCAATGTTGGCAACCTCGGGTCGTCCCAGCCATCATATTCACCACGCTCTATGCCCTTCCTCAGTTCTGAGGTGCTGAATTTGCCAAACTCGTGTACCCTTATCTTGCCCCAGAGTGTTGTTACTGGATATTGCCAGCCGAGATAGTCATAGAGGAATCGTTGCCGCTTCTCTGATTTCATAAGGTCTTTGCCCCTCAATATATGCGTTATACCAAGTAGATGGTCTTCTATCCCGGATTCAAAATCCAGCGTGGGCCACACAATGTATCGCATGCCAACGCGTGGATGCTCCCGCTTCAATATCCTGAATGCAACCCAATCTCTTAAAGCCGGGTCTTCATTAGCCATATCTGTCTTTATCCTCAGTACCGCTTCCTTCTCTTCATAAAAGCCACTCAGCATCCTATCCCAGTTCTCCATGTTCGTCTCAACGTCCGCAGTGCGATGTGGACATGCTCGCATTCGTTCTTTATAAACTTTGAACTCTTCCTGCGTGCAGAGGCACACGTATGCCATCCCTCGCTCTATTAGCTCTTTACCATACCGGTAATACAAATCCATACGCTCCGATGCCACAATCACTTCATCTGGCGTGGCATCAAGCCATTCACAGTCTTCAATGTACCACTCATAAGCCTCTAGCATCGGTCGCTTCAACAGCGGGTCGGTATCGTCAAACCGGAGAATAAACTTGCCTTTGTACATCTTCGCATATTCGGAATTGATAACTATGCCGCGGGCACTGCCAAGCGTGGCTGCACCATTCGGATTGGGTGCGAAGCGCATAACAACATTCTTATCATGACCGCTCAGGGGCAGTTCCGGTAGTTTTGTCTCCTCTCTGCTTTCTCTCTTTGTGGTCACACTCACGCTCGTGCCCGCCATCTCCGGTGCTATAAGCCTCAATTCCGCATTCCACTCCTCTAACCCCTTCGATTCTATATCCCTTATCTCATCTACTACCAATTTGGCAACCTTTTGCGCATCCTTCCTCAATTCCGGGTGCTCACCGAGAAACCTCTTCAATACCGCATCTACCCGCGGCGGTTTACCATATCTCACCGCATTCTCCAATGCATATCTCCTTATCTCTTCCCTCATCCTTTATATCTCTATATCCTACAATTTATCCAGGTTGGTGTTTTTTGGTGCTGCGTTTACGTTTATCTATACAAGACAAGATGAATTATGAATTGTAAATGTATTGAATTGTAATGTAATAATGAGAGTGAAGGTGAGAGTGAGAGGGGGTAGGATATGGAGAGCGAGGTGAAGATCGGATTAGAATGTCATGCACAGCTTCTCACCAGATCGAAACTATTCTGTCCTTGCTCTACCGATTATCATAATGCAGAACCGAATACGCATGTGTGTGCGGTCTGTCTGGGTTTACCCGGTGCTTTGCCCACTGTGAATGGGCAAGCAATAAGGTATGGTATAAAAGTAGGACTCGCACTGGGCTGTGAAGTGCAGCCGAGGATAATCTTCTACCGCAAGAACTATTACTATCCTGACCTCCCACGTGGATTTCAGATAACGCAATATGATTTCCCTATCGCACTCAACGGCATGGTGCGAATAGAGAGCGATGGCGAGGAGCGAGAGATAAGGATAAGAAGGGTGCATATCGAAGAGGATCCCGGCAGGCTGGTATATAAGGGCACGATAGATACCGCGAAGTATGCGCTCGTTGACTACAACCGCTCCGGGATACCGCTGGTGGAGATAGTAACCGAGCCTGACCTCCGGTCACCGAAAGAAGCGCGGATATTTCTCAATAAGTTGAGGAGTATTCTGGAGTACCTGGGTGTATTTAATGGGGACCTGGAGGGTGCAATGCGCGTTGATGCCAATATATCAGTGGCAGGTGGTGAGCGAGCGGAGGTCAAGAACATATCATCATATAAAGGTGTAGAACGTGCATTGTCATTCGAGATAACGAGACAGAAGAATTTATTACGCCGGGGTTTGAAAGTCAAACAGGAGACACGCCACTACGATGAAGTGCGTGGTATAACAATTTCGATGCGAACGAAGGAATTTGAAGAGGATTATCGCTACTTCCCTGAGCCCGATCTCGTACCCATTCGTATCGCCGAGTCCGTGTTAGACCTGAAGGCGGAGATACCTGAGTTGCCTGATGAGAAGAGGAAGAGGTTCATAACACAATATTCAATAACACCAGAGCATGCAACTGCACTCACGTATGATAAGCATATAGCGGATTTTTATGAGGCTGTGGCATCGAGGATAGACCCGAGATTGAGTGCCACATGGATTGCAGATGTTCTGAAAGGAGAATTGAATTATCGGTCTATAACAATGCGTGAAGCTGAAAAGAGACTCTCACCTGATGATTTCGTCGCTATCTTACGATATTTAAAGCAAGGAATAATCACAGAACGAGGTGCAACAGTGTTGATAAGGGAGATGCTCGATAGGGGTGGCAAGCCGGATGCGATAATAAAGAGTAAGAAGCTGGCAACCATCAGCCCGGCAGAGATAGAGGTAGCAATAGATGCAGTGATAAAGGATAACAAAAATGCAGTCGCAGATTATCTCGCTGGAAAGAATGAGGCGTTGAACTTCCTCGTCGGACAGGTGATGAAGTATACACGCGGGCGGGCGGAGCCGAAGGAGGTTCGTATAAGACTCATGGATAAAGCTCAAGCCTATGGCTCACGAAGCGATGCGCGGTAGTCGCGGTTGAGATTAAAATTATGCGTACAACTAACTACTACTTTTACTTTTACTTTGACTTTGCAAATGTGATAGAATGAGAGTGCACACAGTCAGCGAACTGGAGAAACGTCTGGGTATCTGGTTTTACGCTACTCGAACTGCCGGAATCGGTGGTATCATAAAGCAAAAGCCCTCTGACTTCATTGTTCGTGAGGTCACCAATCGCGAGGAGGGTGATACCGGTAGATTCCTGATTCTTGAGCTCAAAAAGGATAACTGGGACACCCACAGTGTGATAAGAGAGCTCTCAAGGCGATTGGGTATTAGCAGAAAACGAATTGGATTCGCAGGCACCAAGGATAAATTCGCCGTTACCACACAGAAGATCAGTATCAGCGGCATTGAGGATGATGATCTCGCTCATATAAGACTGAAAGATGTGACATTGCGGATAATAGGGCGTTCAAATAAGCCTGTATCGCTCGGTGACCTCTATGGTAATGAGTTTGAGATTACTATTCGTGGTCTAAAGGGCAGTGAGGACGAGATATTACAGAGGATAAATTCCATCTCGGCTGAGATAGACGCTATGGGTGGGATACCAAACTTCTTCGGCGTTCAACGATTCGGCATCAACCGTCCAATAACGCATATTGTCGGTGAAAGGCTGATAAGGGGCGATGTAAAGGGTGCGGTTATGACATATCTCGCATATATCACGCCAGATGAGAGTGAGAGTGAAGAGGTGAGAGAAGCGAGGCAGCTATGCCAAGAGGGCAATTTTAAAGAGTGCTTGAAGCGAATGCCACTTCGTTACGAGCGAGCTATATTGAACGAGCTGGTGAAAGCGAAGAAGAGCACGGAACAGTTGAGTGAATCCGATTATATCGCTGCCTTTAATGCATTACCCGTGAACTTGCAGAAGCTTTTCATACATGCCTATCAGGCTTATCTCTTCAATCTCGTCTTGAGTAAGCGCATGAGCTTGAGTCTGAGTTTGAGTTTAAACTTGAACATGAATCGGCAGCAGCCATTCAATACGGCTCTCGTCGGTGATATTGTCTGCTATCGCAATGAACATGGATTCGCTGATCCGGCTAAGCTGGAGCGCGTGACAGAGGAGAAGGTGGATGCGATTAATCGGCTGATAAAACGAGGTAGAGCTTTTGTAACCGCGCCGGTATTTGGCTTCGCGACCGAGTTGGGAGCGGGTTTGGAAGGCGAAATAGAGCGTGAAGTTCTGGCTGCTGAGGGTATTGAACTCTCTGATTTCAAGCTCAATGTACTGCCAGCATTGAGTTCCAGGGGAACAAGGAGACCAATCATAGTACCTGTGAAGGTTAACTGCAAAGAGCTCAGCGATGACGAGATGAATCCCGGCTGCAAGCGAGTGAAATTGAATTTCTTCCTGCCAAAGGGCTCTTATGCCACTGTTGTATTGCGTGAATATATGAAGATGAAATGAAGATATGATTTTTATATATCTTTCTGCTTATCTTTATCGTAAACCAAAAATGGCGAAGAAGCTGGCAACTGTTGATGTTAACAAATGTATTGGTTGTATGGAATGCATGTTTGCATGTTCGCGGCGCGTGGGCAAGGGCGGATTTAAGGATTCGGCAATAAGAGTGAAGTCAGCAGGAGGTATAGAGCGGGGTTTTGTTATCGTCGTCTGTCGTGCATGTGAGAACCCGCCGTGTGCAAAAGTATGCTCCACGGGCGCGTTAAGTGCGAGGAAAGAAGGGGGCGGGGTGGTATTCCACGACTATAAATGCATAGGCTGCGGACTTTGTGCACAATCATGCATTCTGGGCGCCATATTCTGGGATAACGATAAGAATAAGCCTATTGTCTGTCGATACTGTGGCGAATGTGCCGATTATTGTGTGCATAACGCTATCAGCCTGGTTGAGGCAGATACTAATTAACTCAGATGACAGCGAAGGATAGGGATGAGATAAGATTTCTTGGTACCGCGGGTGCAAGGTTCGTCATGATAACCCAGTTCCGGTCTTCGGCTGGTACTGTTCTCTCTTTAAAGGGTACGAATATCCTTATAGACCCTGGTCCCGGTACATTGGTGCGATTTGCAACAACAAAGCCGAAGATCAATCCTGCTAAGCTCCGTGGCATCATCCTGACTCATAAGCACTTAGACCATTCAAATGATGTGAATGTGATGATAGAAGCGATGACAGAGGGAGGATTCAAGCCCAGGGGGATACTGCTTTGTCCCAGGGATGCAATTACAAATGGTGGTGATGCAGTTGTCCTGGATTATTACAAAAAGCTTCTGCAAAGAATCGAAGTGATGAGAGAGGGTGGGATTTATTCCATCGGTAAGCTGGAGATAAACACCCCGAAGAGGCATGTTCATGGCGTTGAGACCTATGGACTGAACATAAAAGAGAGGGGGGAGACAAGGACAAAGGTCTCTTTTATCTCCGATACACTTTATTTCCCGAGCCTGGAGGATCATTATGATGGTCAGGTGCTCGTGATGAACGTAGCGATGTACAGGAGGAGGGAGGGTGTACAGCATCTCTGTGTGGAAGATGCGAGGCGGATAATAGAGATAAGGAGACCAAAGGTGGCGATTCTCACACATTTCGGCATGACGATGCTGAGAAATAAGCCCTGGGAGATAGCGAAGCGGATAAGCGAGGAGACGGGTGTGGAAGTAATAGCGGCGCGCGATGGCATGAAATTCGACCTTGGGCAACTCCCACTCTAATCGTGCAAAATCAGAAGCTATTCTTATTATGCTTTTAAATTTTAAATTTTAAATATGTTTAGGCTATAAAGGAAGTATAGAAATGAAAGGGCGAAGTATATCAGTAATATTAGTAATGCTGATTTCGTTATTGCTTCTTGCTTCTTCCGTCTCTGTTGTAGCGGCTGTGAAAGCAGTGATTGTCTCTGATGTTCGTGGTTTTAATGATTATGTGCCTGCAAGTAGCACTCTTACCCGGGGGAGCACGCTTAAAGTGTATACGGAGATGAAGAACGTGAATTATGATGGATTTGTGGCTGTCAAGTTCTTCTTCGTCATTGAGGATCCACGGGATCATGTGGTCTCTATGGAGTATAAGGAAGTGACCCGAAGGGACTATGATCGTGGTGCCTACGTTGTGTATACAAAGAAAATACCTTCATGGTGGCTGTATGGCAATTATAAATTGAGGATATTCGCGTATAATCGTCTGGACAAGGCGAGGGTAGATGAACTGGAGCGGATGGTGGAGGTGACAGGTACGCTGAAGAGCATATTCAATAATGAAGATGAATTTGATGATCTGCGCGACTTCTTTGAGACCAGTAGTGATGCAGACGATTTAGACGATTTAGGAGCATTGAAATCCATATCCGATTCTTTAGAGGAGATGACAAGTATCTGGTTTTCCGTACGCCCGCATGTGAGTAAAGAAGAGAGGGAAAAGCCGATTACAGCTCCGATTGCTACTCCGTTAGCTATGCTCAGTGGTACAAAGTTCCAGGTGATAGACATGTGGGTAGACAAATTTGCAGTGAAGCCGAACGAGTCCGTGAAGGTATCGGTTACTGTGAGGAATGCAGGAGAGAGAGGAACGGGAAAAATTGCACTGGTGATAAATGGAGAGAAAGAAGCAGAAACTTCTGTCACCTTAGACCACATGGAATCGAAGACGTTTCATTTCTACGTGACCAAAAAGGTTCCTGGTACCTATAAGATTACTATCCCCGGGACAAGTATCATCAGGTTCCTGTATGTTGAAGAGTGCAGCGAAGTGCAGCCGTCGATGACGATGCAGGATTCCTCTGCGGGGAAGATAAGTCTAAGTCTTCTTGGTGGTGTGAATAAATGGCTGTGGGGCATCTTCACATCCACAGCCACAGGTGATGAAGAAAGATTATACAACAAAAAAGTACTCATATCTTCCGTTTTTGATATAACCACTCACCAGATAAGTCTGATCAAGATACTCTCTTCTTTTATCTCTTGAATTGAATAAAAAAAGGAAGGGGGGAGGGAGAGAAAGAACGGTCTACTACTTCACTTCAGACCATGTATCTGAGATATCTCCCCGACATGGCAAACTGTGCAGTCCTTACCCCTTGAAAGATGTATATTCACAAGATTCCCTTTGCTCGGCTTTAATGGCTCAGGATAGCCGTGACATTCCTCACAGGTCGTACCTCCTGGTCCTTTCTTCGGTATCGTCGGTATCTTGCCATGGCATACTATACATCCAACTGTTGAGGGATGAACAGTATGCACAGTGGCATTCTTACGACCATGACAGCCACTCGCAAGATTCGACTTGCCTGCATAGTCAAAACAGCCAGGTTTACCATTCACCAGCAGTCCACCTTCCACATGAGCTTTCAAATTCGCTGTTGATTCCCTCTTATGACACATATCGCAACTCGTCTTCACCTGAGGTTGTGGTTTTACTTCCACTGGTGTTGATGCAGGCGTCACCTTTGGTGTTACTTTTGGTGTCACTGTAGGTGTTGCCTCTGGCGGCGGCGTCACTTCTGGTTTCTGCACACAGCCTGCCATTACTCCTATTAAAGCCAGAGCAATAATAGCCACTACCAACTTCTTCATTTTACACCACGTTATCCGTATTCTCTCTTTGCTATTAAAAACTTTTCGATTTTTGTTTTTGCTTTACCCGTTATTATAGTACCTGAAGTATAATGTTTCTTTGGTAAAGCTTTCTTTTTGAAAGAAAGGTTTTTTATTCCTATCCGGCGTTAACCATGATGTTCCCTATCTCTCGCTCGTAAGTATCTTTTAAATACGCCATCGTGCCACAGACTATCCGGTTCAGCGCATATAAGAAGATGATGGCATAGAGTATGCATGAAATGAAGAATAAAGAGATTATACTGCTCCTCTCTGCCTCCAATTCTTTCAACTCGGATATGGTGTCTCGGTATAGAAAAGACTCACCTGCCAGCCTGTATTTATCCGATGCCCTCTCAAAGTATCTCGCTGCGGTTTCATAACTGGCGGAGAAAGTATCATAATTATAAGGGTTCAGGAGCAGATATCTGTTCCAGAGTCTGACGAGGTCTCTCTCTCTGCTATCTGAGATGATACCCTCTGCCCTTATGCGGAGGTCTGTTGCATCACTAACCAGTTCATCATGCCAGTCCATCATCTTGGACTTCTCATAGATGCATTCCTGCCTCTTCTGTCGCTCATTGAGCAGTCCATAGAGTGTAGCAGCATGTTGATAGCACAACGCGGATTCAAGCACATTCTCATCCTCTTTTAACCTGCTTATATCATCCCTGGCATGCTCTACTGCTTTCTTTACACTCCATGCACGTAACTCAAGCATCTTCGCTTCTTCTCTCGCTACCTCCCGGGTTGTCCTGTCCGCGCTGGCTGCGATCTCGGTTGCATACCCAAAGATGCGGTCATTATTCAGTAATGAATTCGAGTCGATGGTGGATGTGGAGACCGAAGCAGCCAATAAGTTCTCAACTGCATGGTCATAATCTCTGTTAGCACTATGCATAATACTGTTGTTCAAAGCATCTAATAAGGATAGTGTTGCTCTTATCAACACGGGTATTTTACGCCAGTCCTCCACTCCTATCTCGCTACGCTCTATATCCTGCAGCAGTTCTGTCCCATTTGATATTATATATTCCGATGAGGGATAGCTTCGATGCAACTGGCTTTCTCTGAATGCATCCAGGTATTTAATCATCTCAGGGATATTCAGGGGCACGATCTTCGCTCTTATCTGTACTCGCTTGGCACTTATCTCACGCGCACTGAGATAATACGTCCAGGAATAGTGCTTAGGTACCGCTTCCAGTCCCGGCTGTATCACAATAGTGATGTTCCTCGATTCTCCGGGTGGAATCAGTGCGAAATCATGCCTATCCTTTAACCAGTTGCTGTATTCACCCTCTGTTGAGAGCCGCAAGTTCCTGACGGGCTTATAGCGATAGTACTCAGTAAGTGTGAGATTCAGTCTTCGCTGCTCATATCCCCGGTCCTTCAGTTGTAAGGAGCCAAAGTCTATAGAGAGTGGCGGATATGAGAAATAGGGCGAAGAGGACGAGATGTTGAAATCCACTGGCCATATCACCACTACACTTATGACCACATCAGCCTTACCCGCCTTGCCAGCGTCTAAATGTAATATACCTTTATAGGTGCCTTCAGGTGCATCGTATGGTGCAGTAATATGGAGTTTGAGTTTTTTGGTATCCCTCCCGGCGACAGTAACCTTACTGGGTGCATCCACATGAATATAGCCACCTAAGGGTGGTGGGCGGGTGACCCTTACTGTCATGGGTTCATCGCCTTCGTTCTTTATTGCCAGATAGGTATACCTATGATACTCCATGACGGTTCCCCGTGGCTTATCGAACTTGAGATTCAACTTTTTCGCGTGTGCTACTTCACCGAGCTTCGCCGGTCTCATTATCCGGGCTTCGATTGTTATTGTAGCGGGTTCTACGTACCGGCTACCACTTCTAATGCTAAACTTCCACGTATATCTGTTATCGCGTCTACTGTAATCAGGTGGTCCAGGCGTGAGTGTGAATCTAATATGTTTATCTTGGGATGATGAGACGGTGATACCACTGCTCGGGGATGGTTTAACCCAGTCATTCTCGCCCGAAATTCGTGTTATTGTCACATCACTCAGGGTTTTGTACCCGTACTCTTCACTTAAAGTAATCTCTTTTGATACAGTGCTGGTGCTGGCAACCTCACCAAAATCAATAGGATATTGCGATGTAGACACTGTAATCTTCGCACAGTAGATTATATTGACGGTGATACTGGTCTCGGTATCAGTATCGGTTTTTATATGGACAGTGTATGAACCTTCCTCTGCGCTTTTATCTGCTTCAATTGTGGTTTGACGTGATTCGCCACTGTTGAGCGTAAATTCACGCGGTGTAATAATAATGTAATCATAACTTGGTATGATACTCACATTGGTTGCGTTTTCACCGGTATTGGTTATTGTTACAGTCCTGTCTGCTGTGAATGTATCCTTTGTGGGAGAATCGAAAAATATGTTCACAGTAGAAGGAGTTACTGAAATAGCAGATGATGCACCGGCGCATTCTATTGTGGATGTAGTAATTATCATCATCATACCTGCGCATATCAGAAGTGCAATAGTAATCATCCGATTTTTTCCTTTCATTATTTTATCCTACCATCATCCTGTCCTTATTCCTTCCCCTTATCCTATTACTCAATGAGCTCCTCACCCAGCATCGTGTCATCCAGCTCGCCATGCCATCTCATGAACTTCATCCATAGGATACCGGTAATTAGAGATAGGGCAATGAGATATAATGCAACGACCTCAAGTGTATCGAGCATCAATCTGCGGTAAACAGCTTCTATCTCTGTTTCCCTTACCTTCACGTTCTCCAGCTCTTTATCTTTATGCTTCTCATATAACTCCTTCGCTTGCTCGAACGAATCGCGTGCTTTTATTATCTGCATGAATGCAGCGCCGAAGAATGCAGAACGGGAGTTCATGGCTTTGTGCAGGTGTAGTTCTGAGGCGTTTATATACTCCTTAGCTCGATTCATATCCCTGTTATATATACGCTCATCGCGCCTCGCCTCGAACTCCATTCGCGTGGCGTCGCTGGGCATCCCTCCCAATGCATATGCGTTTGAACTTATATATTCGTATTCGATCTTCAATCTTGTCTCCCCCGTGTTAGCCGCGATATTCTGAAAGAAGAACCCCTCTTTTCGGTAAAAACGCTTAAGTGCGAGTTCTAAAAGCATGGGTATCCCCTCTCTTTCCGGTGTCTCGTATCTCCTCAACTCATATATAGAATTGTTGATCGCTTCTGCTTTCCTGATGGCTCCTATATGATATGATGGCTCTTCATTCTCGCTCAGGGCAGTCATTGCTTCAAAGTCATTGATAATCTCAATGAGGATGTTCACCCAGTTTCTGGTCTTCGCGGTCACTTCATAGCCAGGCATGCCCTGAATCACTGCCTGTGTCTTCGCCTTTGCAAGCGCCAGCTCGCCGTAATTATTAAATAACTCCGTTTTATCCATTGATATTATATCGCGTAGCAAACTCCTCTTTAACTCGTCCGAGCCTGCTACCGGTAGCGTATAACCCAGCAGCAGTATGGATATAAGCATAAGCATGAGCATAAGCCTGGACATCATTATAGCTATGCTGCCACTTTTCATCTCAATATTTATGGTATATGCAATAAGATTTTAAAGGTATTAAACGGTATGGCATACTTCTTCATAGGAATAGGGTCTTCAGGAACTGCAATACTCAACTCAGTGCTGGAGTATAAAGAGATAAGGCGGGATAAACCGATTGTAATCAGGTTAAGGAGTGATAAAGAGTGGAATAAGGCGAGAATAAGTCGAGAAAAGGGAGCTGATTTCGCTTTTGTGATCTCAGAACTCGATGACGGTGATGAGATATCCCGGGCAGCGGCAATGCTATCAGAGAGTGGTATAAAAACGCTGTTTGTTGGTGTTCTGCCTGCGATGCGGCGTCAGAAGAGCGAGAACTTAATAAAAGCGTTCTATACACTGGAGAAGCTGAAAGAATATATCAATAGCTTCATAATTGTTGATAACCAGAGGATAGCGCATCTTCCAAACTTCGAACGGTATTATCCACGTTATAACCGATATATAGCATCGTGTATCGTGGACATCCTGGCGGGAGTGAGAGATAAAACAGCGGCAATGAATATAGACAGACTATTAAGCATTATCTCGTTCAGTGACGAGCCGGGCTATGCAGCACTATCAAGGGCTTCTGAGCTCACGAAGGGACTTGCTGGCTATATCCTGCCATTTCTGAGCCATAAACCGCTCGACCTCCGAACCCTCATTCGGGTATCCATGGAGAAGCTAAGCATCGCAGAAGCCCCGCTAAGCAGCGAACGGGGTATTACATTCCTGCGTGTTCCTGAGTATTATGTCAGGGAAGAGCGAGTGGATAAGGAACTGGTGGAGGAGTTCATGCTTATGTATACAAAGGAATGCTATCTGGCAGTCTGTACCACAAAGCGGAATATAGCAGCGATAACAAATCTCTTCGTTTACAGGTTCGAGCAGTTGAAACGACTGCGAGAGCTAAGGGGGCTTGCACATGAAACGATATAGTATAACTGTAAGTATACTGGTACCACTGGCATTCTTAGCTTTGATTGCTATTGCTATCTTCATATTATTCAATACCGGCTCTGACCTCGCAATCACCATCATCCTGATCTTCATCCCTGCTATGATCGGTGTCTCGTTCCTTGTGCGATACCTTGTCGCAGTAAGGAAGAGGAGTGTGAGGGAACAGGTAATGGAGCGGGACATCCGGGCAATTGCAAACCGATATATGGAGGAGATGCGAATATTGCGTGATTTCGAAGAGAAGTATCGGATAAGTACAAAGGAGTTCAGAACAGATCTGGAGAAAGTGAAAGGCGGCTTATCAGAACTCGGATGTAAGATAACCGGGCAGTTGAGGATGAACAGTGCGCAACTGAGAAGAGTGGTCTTTGCTGATGTTGAGTGGGTGGATAAGATGCTCCATGAGATAACTGAGCGGCACGAAATGGTGCTCTGCTCGCGATTAAAGGATAGATGCAGTGAGTATTTGATAGCACTGAGAGAGCTCAGGAAAGAGGGTCTGGATATAGGTCCACAAATAGAGCAGATGGAGAAGAAACTGGAGGATATAGGTCTGGATATAGAGAAGGAACTGCTTGAGCTCGCTATGTTCATGAACGAAGTGATCTCCCTCATAGAAGAATCACTGTGGATATGCGTGAAGAGTGCGATGGAGTTAGAAGCGATAGCGCGTGAGCGAGTGAATGCAGATACTGCCAGGGTCAGGACAGATATAAAGCTCGCAGAGCATAGCATAGAGCATGGTAATTACGATAACGCGGTGGAATTATTGAAGAATGTGGTTGTACAGTTGAGTGCGATGTTGAGTGATGAATTTGAACGTTATAAAGCGGACGTACTCGTACTGGCAGGAGTAGCGGCAGAGATATCGGATGATGCTGAGGTGAAGGAGCTGAAGGATAGGATAGAGGGATGCATGTTGCCGTCACAGATGCCAAAGTTACTGAGCTATGGTAATTCACTGATGAAACTAACAGTAGCATTGCTGGAGAAGCTTTATAAGCAGATATTCGAGCTGGAAACGGAGATACAGGCTGAGAACCCGGGAACAGATGCATACCCTGTGGAATACTGGTCGAGGGATAAGCTAAGCGAGGTAGAGGAATTGAGAGCGATAGCGAAAGAAGAGAGCACTGACGTTTTCGTACGCAAATACAGACTTCTCGCTTCTGATGCTCTTTCGAGGTTGAGCTATGATTCAGAACGGCTAAAGTATATAAGATCAGATTCAGCTCTAAGCTAAGATTGAAGATTGATTATATTCTCAAAAAGGGAGAAACATTTTTTTTATTGTGATTAAAATCAGATAATGTATATAAAAAATGGAACTCCAGAGCATAGCTTTTCTCGTCGTTGCGTCTGTGATGGTTGTGGAAGTAGTGTTGATGTTGATGCGAATGAAAGTGGACAAGATGTTGCTTCTCATGCCCATCATGGGCGTTATATTAGCCGCTTTAGCTTTCGCATTGAATGAATACCGGGAGAAACTTCTATCATCTCTATCAGAATCTGCTCGCTCTGTTGTTATATATGCGATAGTGGCGATGGGCATTGTATTGGGATTGGCGGGCATTGTGATATGGTTAAGGGGCGAGAAGGAAGCGAAGAAGCTGGTAGCTACCGCAAGGAGCATAGATAGTGCAGTTACGAGGATGGAGAGTGAGATAAGAGGCAGCGGGGTGGAGATAGAACACTTCGATGAGGAGATGAGCGACATAAAGAGAAGGATATCAGACTATGAAGCGAGGGAGAAGGAGGTATAGAGGATAGGATGGTGGAGTTGCGTGAGGATACAGTAAATCGGATTGTAATAGGGATAGGAGGGCAGGGGAGTTTCATTGTGAATAACATATTGCGAATGCTGAAGCGTAGTACGGGTAAAGTGCCGAAGAACGAGGAGTTTCTGATTATTGATACCGACCAGGCATCAGCGAACGCATGTACTGAGATAGAGGAGCGGAGGAAGATAATTCTCAGTAGACCGGACACGATATTGATGAAGAATGTAAACCAGTGGTTACCAGACCCGTATCTATCGGCAGCCGGTGCGGGCTGCGGGCAACATCGTATATATGGCAGGGCGATGTATAATGTGCACCGTGAGAGGATATTCAGTGCGATAGGTGCGGCAGCATCGGAACTAAGGAACAGAACGGGTGGTAAGGACTTCTTCATCATTATGGTCTGTGCTTTTGGGGGTGGCACTGGCTCGAGCATGGTCCTGGATGTTGCAATAGATGTACGGGATTGGATATCGAAGCAGTTCGGTTCGGAGCCCGTGATCTTCGGGATAGGGATACTGCCCTCGAGTAAGGAATCAGCGTTACCAACTGCAAATGCGCTTGGAACACTGAAAGAGCTCCATTTCCTCATGTCGCACAGCGAGGAGATAATAATTGAGGATAAGAATTACTCAAATCCATTTAAACTCTTCTTCCTCCTGGGTAGAGACCTTCAGGGTCAGAACAGGGATGAGGAACTGGAGAGGGCGATACCCAGGTTCCTGCTCGATCTCGGATTCTTACCAGGGGGTAAGGTGGAGATGCGGGGGAAGTGGCTGGACCTCAACGACCTGCAGAACAGAGCGAGGGGGTATGAGAACCGATTTGATACCATGGGCTATTACGAGTGTGTATTCCCAACAGAGAAACTGTTCCTGTATTATGAGGTGGAGGACGAGATACCGGTGGTGAGAGAGAAGCTGGTGGAGATAGAAGCGCGAATCTCGGAGATACAGGGCAAGATAGAATCGCAGCGGGGTGAACTGGAGCGATACGAAGCACGTATAAGGGAAGCTCAGCGTGTAATTGAGGATTACGAATCAAAAGAAGGGGTAGGACTGTTCACGCATGTGAATCTCGCGGCGGTGGAGGAAGGTAAGACGAAACTGGAGCGAGCACGTAAGAAATTGAGTGAGTTGAAGGAAGCGGTCTTTGACCTCGAGGTCCGGGTGAGCGATGCGGAGGAGGAGAAGAGGCAGATGGAACGGAGATTAGAACGGCTGGATGCATTGAAGAACAGGCTATTGCGGGAGATAACGACGCCGCAGAATACAAGGAGTTATCATCAGATAGAGCTCTCGGAGGAAGAGGTGAAGAGCCTGAAGAAGCGCAGAGAAGACATGAAGAAGATGTCATTCAAGGAGATTATGGAACACCTGGGTCGTGAGGACGAGTATTTCCGCTGGACTCATGCGCCGATAAACGAGGGTGATATCATATTCAATCCGATGTTGAACTACCGGCATTCGATTGAAAGCACGCTGGCATCGCGGTATATCGAGCTACTGCATGATTATGGATTCCTGGAGGTGGATGCACGGGGGAACATAATGAAAGAAGAGGAGAAGCTCGGGCATTTCATCGCGGTACTGAGTACGCGTGCGGACAATTTTGATGATGCGCGGCTGGGAGGCGGTGCATTCAAGAGTATGGTGACCGAGCGATTTGCGAAGGATGCAGATGTACTGAAGCTGGATACGCCCGCGCGAGCACATAGTTTCGCTATATACACTCTGATGATTGGGTTACAGCCATGGGCGCCGGGACCGGGTTTGCCACCGCGGATGCGAGAGCTGGAATGGCTGGAGCAGGCGTATAAGGAGAGTGACTTCGCGAGATTACAGAGGCATCACTCTTTATTCTATGGCACAAGCAAGCCGTTCGCCATTATTACCAATATAGGATATACTCCGGGCGCGGAAGAGAAGAACAGGGATGCAGTGACGAATTTCTGGAGGAATTATGAGTTAATCGAGCCGGAAGCGATCTGGAATAATACGCCTGTGGTGCTTGCACAGTGTTTGAAGATGTTTGATGATTTACTTACCGGGCTGGACGTTGCAGAGGGGATAAAGAATCTGGGAATCCCGGACAACTACTCAATAGCGAGCCTGACGATGCTGGTGCATGGACTGGAGAAAGCGGGCAAGAGCATGGAGAAGCTGAAACGGTGGACAAGAGAAGCGAGCAGGGGATTCGGGCAGTTAAAAACCCAGGTTGATGACCTTACTGCGCGATTGAAAGGTATCAAACCGCCCGCAGGCGACAAGGCAGTGAAGATGCTGCGAATGGTAGATGATGCGATACGGGATATTGAGATATTGCTTGACAGGATAGAGGAGATATCAAACAGTTTCAGTAGCGATATAAAGGTAGTGGTGGAGAAGGCGACGGAATTCCTCGGCGCGATACCCTCTAAAGAGACTACCTCCGCGGTGATAAGGCATATAACAAAAGCGGAAAGTGAGCTCTCAAGAATAAGGGAAGATAGTATGAAAGCAGCGAGAGGGATAAGAGCTATCGGGGAACCGCTGGCGGAGATGTCATCCTCATTGCGTGAGTTGAAGGGCATGATAGAAGCTGGCGAATCTGAGTTAGAATTAGAACAGGGTCAGGGTCAAGGTCAAGGCAAAGGTAAGGGGCAGGAGCAAGAGCAGGAACAGATGGAACTGCCTGAATTGTCGCTTGATATAAAGGAAGAAGGAAAGAGAGGGGGGATAAAATAGATGATGAAGGAGATAAGGATGAAGCAGAAGATGGGGAGAAGACATAAACTCAAACTCCGTATCTGTATCTCTGCCGGTGCATTCCTGATACTGTTGACACTTTTAGTTCTATATTTAGTACCGGGTGCTGCGGCTCTGGAGGTCCTGAAGTTGAATGTGGACCGTTCATACGTACGCAATCTGGACACGGGCGTAGAGCATAATTATACAGAGGTTTTAGGTAGCAACCAGCTGGAAGGTGAGAGGCTTGAATTCCATATATATGTGAGTAAGACCGGGAGTCCGATTCTTGAGAATTACGTATTGGAACTCTACACAGATATGTCTGACCCCGAATGGAAGTTCGGTGATAACATATCACATTCCGGGAACTGGATTGTATGGGAAGGCAAGGAGGCGCATGAAGGGATATTTCCATCACCGATTATCCTCTCAGCAGAAGTTCCCAAGCCGTTGAAGAAAGTAAAAGAGCCGGGATTCGAAGCTTATGACCTCGATGGACTAAGTAAGAAGGGGGTAGAAGTCAGATTAAGCGTAGGAAGGATGGAGGGTGGTAACATAACATATATCCAGAAATTGTCGCCTGTGATGCGGTTCTATGCAACGAATAAGAAGATACTGGCTGCGAATCGCTCAATAGAGGCTAATTTGACAGTTGCAGAGTCTGATATAGGAAAAACAGGTCTGGAAGAGGATATTAGGCGGTTATACGAAGAGGGGCACCCGGGCTGGGCAATGCTACTGTCGCGGCATTACAGGGAATTGTCAGCCGAGATGGCGCCGCCGCCATTAGCTCTCTATCTCATTCTGGCAGTGGTACTGGGATTGATACTCGGTGCTGCATCTGTGTATGTATATGCCACGCGCGGTGGCGGCAGGGGGGTGGATATAGAAGCGGCGACATCGGCTCTGGAAGATGTTTCAGGACAGATAGATGCGAAATCGAGTTCGATAAGTAGAATTGCAGGGCGATTTGCGCGCAGTGAAGATGAAGATAAGCGAGGAGCGGCGCGTGAGTTATTGAAGATAAGAGCAGCACTGACAGAGATATCAAATGATATAAGAGCGATTGCGGACAGGCTCCGGGTACGTTAATGTTAGCCAGTTCCTGTTTATAGAGCCCGGGCGGAATTTGAGGCGTAGTGATTTCTTTCTACTCGCGTCTATGCCGCTCTCCGTATCTATAATCTCGCGTATTGTGGATGCGGTCTCCGATATAGCACTGGTAGTAGTGTCCACTTCGTATACAACCTTGCATAAATCCACTGCTTCTATAAGAATAACATCCAGCATCTCCGCTTCCACATTCTCCTCTATCTTCCGCATCGTGAAGCCTTTTTGCATCAATCGCGAGGCGAGTATCACAGGATTGGTACGGAGCACGATGGCTACATCAGGTTGAAGTAGATGCGCAAGATGACTCTCAATCACCACCTGCTTCTCGCTATTCTCTACCTCACTCTTTATGTAATCCTCTAATCTGGTGAGGTCGGCTATAAGGCATCCCCTATCATCGTCTATACCGGTGTAGAACCCTTTGCTCTTGATGACCGCATTCAAATTGATGATGTTATATTCGCTTATAGGCTCAAGTGCGCGGCATACCGAGGTCTTGCCTGTTCCCGGCGTACCGGTGATGGCGATGAGACTTACGGGCATATATGGATATAGTAAAATTATCCATAGTAGTTTTTAGAAGCCCCGCGTATTATCAAAAGTTTTATATATCCTATTGTTCTATTCCATATCTAACATATATCATGTAGCATGTCATACTAATAACGAACGCTCATCTATATCAGAAGATGGGAGCGCTATGGTGCGGGCGCTAAAAGAAATGCGTACCAGAAGAGAAAGAAAAAAACCGAAAAACATAAAGTTATATATACCAAGTGAAGAATAGGATAGAAGAGGGGAGAAGAATAAAAGAAGAAGGGGAAAAGAGAAATGCAGCGAGAAGCGATAAGAGTACAGCAAAGTAAAGCGAAGAGAAGGTCAGAGCAGCGGAGCAGAGTGCAGAGTGTTTACCCAAAGTTTTATATATCCCCTTTTCGATAAAAAAACTTAGGAGGTGAAGACGCAAAAATGGATACTAAGAATAGAGTAAAAGCGATAACAGGGCTTGCAATAGTGGCGATTACACTGACGTTAGTATTTGCAGCAATAATCCCTGTGGCGGTGGGAAGACAAGCAGCTAACGAGATAGACGCCAATGATACTGTATACATTGGTGAACAGGGTCTGAAGTTCGATACAAATGGTAATAGTAGATATGGTGATGCCGGAGACCCTGATTTCAAGCTTGAAGGTGTCAAAGATACAGCTACCGAAGGTGTGTCTCCAATAACAGTAAATGCTAAAGGATGGACTGTTCCGTCAGTTACAGAAGGTAAATATAAGTGCGTTGGTGGCGGTGCCAAATATGATGGTAAACTCATATACATTGCCGAACCAGAGATAACGGGTGATGTAATATTAAATAATATAAAGCAGGATTCAGTGGTGGGAAAAAGTGTTCCAGTCAGTTCTGAGATAGTATTCAAAATAGAGCCGAACTTTGGCGGGAAGATTCCGAGTGCGAAAGTTGATATCAAACTTTATGACCCGGACGATACAGAAGTTCAATCCATAGATGGTGTAAGTCTCAGTGATATTCCTGCAATTTCCACAACATTCTTTGTTACTGACTTAACTCCTATCTGGACTACCAAAGCTCCACCATATTCTGATGCAATAGACTTAGAGGATATGGACACCGGCGAGTACAGGGTTGTAATAGAGACAGATAAAGAAAGTTGTAATCTACTGGATGTCTCATCACCGGAGTATGAATTCAGGCTATGCAGTGAGGAACTTTCGATAGAGGCAGTGGAAGAAGAAGTAGTTAAAGGTGAGGACATCGTTCTAAAGATTAGAGGCAACCCAAGGGCTTACTATTATCTTACAGTTACGGGCGTGGATACAGACGAACCGCCGGAGATAAAAATGGCGGGCGATGTTAAGAAACTGTCAGGAGAGGAAGTGATTTCAAAAGACGCGCCGAATCTGGCAGCATGGATAAAGACAGGTAGTGATGGTATCGCAGATGTCAAGATCAGTACAACAAATGCAGATGAGAGGACATATACAATACACGTGTATGATACGCCTATGACGGAAGACAAGGAACTTACCGAAGAAATAGAATTTGTAAAAGACAGTGAGATAGTGGATAGTAAGGACGATGATGACGTGGACGTAGAGGTAACAGAGATAGAGGTAACTTTTGATATACCATCAACTGCGGTGATTGGCGAAGAAGTAAAAATAAAAGGAGCTATAAGCGCGGGTGATAAAGTTTACATAGTTATAGAAGATGCGGATAAAGTATTTAAGGAGGCAGTAGACGAGAACAACGAATTCGAGGTGAAATGGAAGACAGAAGGGTTGACCACAGGCTCATACACAATTGATGTTTTCATTGATCCAAAATTTGTGACGAAGGATAACTGGGATAAAGTAAAGACCTACGAGAGTGAAGATGAAGACGGTAAGACGAGTATAAGGTTAGTCAGTGGTGCACTCAATGCGACACAGCCGAGGAAAGTAATTGCTGAAGGTGACGACTATACGATAGAGGGTACAGCGACCGGTGTGGACAATGTGGATATAATCCTTATAGGACCCAAAGGATATGCCAGGGGTGCGGATAAACCAAGTATAGAAAACGGGCTTAAGATAATAGCATCGTCAGTGGACAAGAACGATGAATTCGACGAGGATATAACAATGACCGAAGGTCTGGATACCGGTATGTGGTTAGCACTGGTTCTTTCGCCCGGGCGTGATGGTGAGTACGCCGGTTTTACGGAAAGTGTTGGAGCAGGGGAAATCGAAGCCGAAATGTTTGGCGATATTAGGGGTAAAGATCAAGCACAGATATTATCAATAATCCAGGACTGTACTATTGACAGGGCAGGAAGTGACGATCTACTCGTACTATTGACCTTTGAACTAGAGCCTGCATATGTTCGGTTTAATCAGGTAGAGACAGTGACAGTTGGTGAACCATTGTACGTAAGTGGAACAACGAACCGCGAATCTGATACGCTAATAACGATTTCCACTTTCGCGGGACCTATGGACTTACCTGTAGGAATAGCGGAAGTAGAATGGCCTACTCCAGAAGAAGGAGTGTTCGAAGCTACGATTGACACTACGGGTGTGAAACCTGGAACATATACGCTTGAAGCAGATGATGGTGATGGCAATACAGATACAGTAACAGTGGAGATATTAGCACCAGGTGCAACACCTGCGCCCACACCGCTACCAACTGGAGTAACACCTACGCCAGCGCCAACTGCAGCACCAGAAACGCCTACACCAGCACCGGCTACAGCAACACCAGCACCAGAAACACCTACGCCCACACCAAAGCCAACACCAGGTTTCGGTGCTTCGGTATTCACCATTGCAGGCTTGCTCGCAATTGCATACCTCGTGCTGAGGAGAAGGAAATAAGATAAGACCAGAGAGGAGAATAAATAAAAGTTTGCGGGGTTGCTTTTTTTTTCCCCTTTTATTTTTATTTAGTGTTTTATTAAACGTGCTATTAAGAATTTGAGATCAAAGAAGGGACAGTTATCATTTTGAACTTTGAATCTACCAAGCTTGAGTCCTAAACGCGCGGGAAAACAACGTTTTGGTGCCCTTCTCAGACATGCAACATCCTGCCTATCCAGAAGCAAAAAGGCTGGAATCCACTCCTGTCCCTGATACTGCTACAAACCCAAACCAAAAACATGATGAAAAGGGCGGCAGACGTAAGGATAAGGGGAAATGTACAGATGGCAGGAATTCCGGACGTTCATCAAGAATACTGCCGATTCGTTCAACGTGAAAGGATTTACCGAGAATCGGGAAGACGGAAGCGTCAGGGTGGTTTATTGAAGGTGAAGAGGATGTGATAGTTTTGAGAGGCGGGGGGGGGTGGATGCTCCAGGGTAAGAGAGTGAGATAGCTGCTTTGATGCGGAGCTTCGATAAGAAGTTAAGTTTGGTAAAATCGAGCATGAGAATAAGATAGAAGCGATAAAAGCGAAAATCGGGATGACGTGAAAACAATAAACTCAGATGAGATGAGATGAGCCGTAATTTTATATACTATTCTTTCTCTTTCTCTTATAGATACCAGCGAAAGAATAAAATGCCGAGGCAGCGGGCAACGGGTGAGGAGAGAAGTGCAATGAAAAGGGCAATATTGATTGTAAAAGGCGAAGTGCAGCGTGTAGGGTATAGAGATGTTGTGGCGAAGATAGCACGGAAGTTGAGCATAAGTGGTTTTGTTGAGAATTTAAAGCCCTATGACGTTAAAATCGTTGCAGAAGGTAGCGATGCGAACATAACTCAGTTTATTGAGCAACTAAAAATAAAGAGATTCCCGATAGATGTAGAAAGCGTTGAGGTTAGTTTTGAACCGTATAAGCACGAATTTGAATATTTTGAGATAAAACGTGGCGACTGGCGTGAAGAACTATTTGAACGCCTGGATACCGCTGGAGCTTTGTTATATAAGTCAGTGGAACTTGGTGAGAAATCAGTGGAACTTGGTGAGAAGTCAGTAGCGCTTGGTGAGAGATCGGTAGCGCTAAGCGAGAGGTCAGTGGAGTTAGGCGAGAAATCGGTAGCGTTAGGTGAAAGGTCAGTGGAGTTGGGTGAGAAGTCGGTAGCATTGGGCGAGAAGTCTGTAGAGTTGGGTGAGAGATCGGTAGCATTAAGCGAGAGGTCAGTGGAGTTAGGTGAGAAATCGGTAGCGTTAGGTGAAAGGTCAGTGGAGTTGGGTGAGAAGTCAGTAGCGTTAGGCGAGAAATTGGTAGCGCTAAGTGAAAGGTCAGTGGAGTTAGGCGAGAAGTCAGTGGCGCTTGGCGAAGAGTCGGTGAGTATAGGGAAAAGGATGCTGGAGAAACAGGATGCTACAATTGAGGCGATAGAGCAGAGCAAAAATGAAATTGTTACGGAGATAAGATCGTTACGAGAGGACTTGAGGTCCTATATGGAAGATAAGTTTGCGAAGATAGAGCATGAGATAGAAGCAATAAAGGCTAAAATCGGAATGGTTTAGGGGTTCAAGATTTGGGTTTGATTTGTTTTTTATTTTTGAAAGAAATGTTTTTTTATTATCTTACCTTCAATGCATAGCGCCCTTCCCTTTTTATACCCAGTTTCTTCGCTATCTCTGAACTTTCTGCATCCACAATTACCACATATCCGCTCCAGTCTTTACTGATGGAATTGGAGCCGCATTTACAGACCGATTTGCCTTCCTCTATTATCCTGTGACAATCCCTGCATGCTCGTTCCATTTATTTTCACTCTAACCTCTTCGCTTCCTTCTCGCGCTCCTCCTCTATCCATTCTATCTTACCCAGACCCGGTTGTCTCATCGTCAGTCCTATCTTACTATCACCAGGGTCCTGTTCATTGAGAGAGACCGCGACTATTCGTGCACGCACTTTATCGCCCTCACTCAGCGTCCTGTTTGTCTCCTTGGTGATGAGTTTTGCTCCCTTCTCGTCATAGGATATGAATTCATCGGTTATCTGACTGATATGCAGTAACCCATCCAGGGGACCGATCTCAACGAAAGCGCCAAAATCCACTATCTCCACTACCTCCCCTTCCACTATCTCCTGCAGCTCTGGTCTGAAGACGATGGCATCAAAGACCGTCTCATAATACACTCCTCCATCTCCTATCATTATCCGCCCTTCTTTCATCTCCACAACGTCCAGTATGGCAATGAACATTCCGATCTTCTTATCCATCCGCCCCTCCAGCTTATCCCTCAGTAACTCCTTCACTGTGCTCACTAAATCCTCTCCCAACCGCTCTGGTGGTACCCTAACAACGTCAATAGCCATTATTCTTATATACATATCTCACATCTCAACTACCTAACTTATAATTTGCCCTGCTCCGCTAATCGCTTCTCCGTCTTCGCTATATTCAATCGTGTGGATATCACCACATCAGGATTCAGGGACATTGAGTCTATCCCGCATTCAACGAGGAATTCAGCGAATTCCGGGAAGTCACTCGGTGCCTGTCCACAGATTCCTATCTTCCTCCTCGGCTCATGCCTGTGTGCTACATCTATGACATACTTCACCAGCCTCTTCACTGCTTCATTTCGCTCATCGAATATATGTGCTACGAGGTCAGAATCACGATCCAAACCCAGAGTCAGCTGCGTAAGGTCATTTGAGCCTATGCTGAAGCCATCAAATACATCTGCAAATTCGTCTGCGAGTATCACATTTGAGGGTATCTCGCACATCACGTATACTTCCAGTCCGTTTTCACCCTGCTTCAATCCAAACTCCTCCATCACTTCTATCACCTTCCTGCCCTCTTCCGGCGTTCGGCAGAAGGGCACCATCACTTTCACATTCGTCAGTCCCATTTCATCCCGCACCTTCTTTATCGCTTTACATTCCAGACCAAATGCGGGTTTGAATCGCTCATCATAATACCTTGAGGCACCTCGCCAGCCCAGCATCGGGTTGCTCTCTTCAGGTTCGTATAAATAACCCCCGATTAGATTCGCATATTCGTTCGTCTTAAAATCCGATAATCGCACAATCACATCGTTCGGATAAAATCCCGCTGCTATCTTCCCTATCCCCATCGCCAGATTGTCAATGAAGAACTGCGCCTTGTCATCGTATGAGGCACTTCGTGCATCTATCGCTCTTATCACCCGCGCTATCTTCCTATCCCCCTTCGCCTTCTCCTTCAATTCTTCATAATCTATCAATGCCAGCGGGTGAATCCCAATGTAAGAATTGATAATGAACTCCTCACGTGCTAACCCAACGCCATCATTTGGAATTTGTCCCTGAACAAATGCATTGCTTGGAACACCAATATTCATCATTATCTTGGTTCGTGTTCGTGGTAGCTGGTCCAGCGGTACCCTGTCCCGCCGATACTTCAGCCTTCCCTCGTACACACGCCCCACACCATCTGAGCAATCCACTGTGACTTCCTTCACATTCCTCAAAACCTTCGTACCCTGAACTGTGCCTATCACACACGGTATTCCCAGCTCTCTTGATATAATAGCTGCATGACATGTCCTACCACCTCTATCTGTAACGATCGCACCTGCAATCTTCATTATCGGCTCCCAGTCAGGATCGGTCATCTCGGTGACGAGAATCTGCCCCGGCTCAAATTTGTGGATATCTCGCGCATTCTCTATCACATTCACCTCTCCCTGTCCGATCTTTGTCCCCACTGCTTCGCCCTCCACCAGCAACTTCTCCTTCAATGCGTTCCTGTCCTCTTCCAGTACATAAGTCTCAAGCTGCGCGACATTACGCTGCGAATGCACGGTCTCTGGTCTCGCCTGTACTACAAAGAGCTCTTTTGTCAGTCCGTCTTTTGCCCATTCGATATCCATAGGCATACCGTAATGCTCCTCTATTATACAAGCCCATCTCGCGAGTGTAAGTACTTCATCATCACTCAATACGAACTTCTTCTGCTCCTCTGGTCTCACCAGCTTCTGCTTCGTTCCTGCTCTATTCTTACGATAGATCAACTTCTTACGCTTCGTACCCAGTTTCTTCTCCACCAGCGGTCTGTAGCCTTTCTTCAATGTCGGCTTAAATACATAGAACTGGTCGGGATTCACTATGCCCTGCACCACATTCTCGCCCAGTCCATAAGCACCGGTGATGTAAACCGCATCTCTGAACCCCGATTCGGTATCTATTGTGAACATGACACCTGCACATGCCAGATCAGAGCGAACCATCTTCTGCACACCCACAGATAGATAAACACTAAAATGGTCAAATCCTTTATCTACACGATATGAAATCGCTCTGTCAGTGAATAGAGAGGCAAAGCACTCCATGACCTTCTCGATCAATTCATTCTCGCCCCTTACATTCAGATACGTCTCCTGCTGCCCCGCAAAGCTCGCAGTCGGCAGGTCCTCCGCAGTTGCACTGCTCCTCACTGCCACGTCCACGTTCTTACCATACCTGGACTCCATCTCTCTGTATGCCGCTCTTATCTCATCCTCCAGGTCTGGTGGGCATCTGGCATCTCTTATTATACTCCTTATCTTGCTACCACGCCTGGACAGGTCCTCCATATCATGCGTATCCAGACCCTCGAGTATATCCCTGATCTCACTTCCTATGCCTGCTTCCTTTATCAGGTATTTATATGCCTCAGCAGTAATGGCGAATCCTGAAGGCACATTCACACCTTCACTACTGAGATTCCTTATCATCTCACCGAGCGATGCGTTCTTACCACCAACCAGTGCGACATCATTACGTCCAACCTCTTCGAACCACTTTATGAATCTCATCAATTACTCCCCCTCATGAAAAGTTCATAAATAAACATCTATTTCTTTATATAAAAACCACTCTCTTCTCTCCGGATAATAAACCAGTCTTAATGAGCTCCTCCTGCTCATGAGTATTGATATCTCCATAATTCCTTCGCCTCCACCTCTACCTTCACATCTGTATCATCTGTGTGGAGAACTTTTATGATAGCATTATGATAGATAGCATTGGCAAGTGCCTCTGAGTTGTCTGGTGGTACTTTTACACCCTCATCATTATTTATTATGATTCGAGATGCCACCGCCATCAGAAGCAACAACAGGCGCCATTGCCGCCATCGCTTCCAGCGCAACGATTCCAAAATGTTCGTATAACGGAGGGCACAACGAGGACATCCGCAGCTTTCAATAAGCATCGGACTGCCCAATCATCGAGATGGCCAGTGAAAACAAGATCTTTCTTGATACCCAGGAAAGATACGTCTCTTTCCAGTAGCCTCCTCATCGGTCCCTCACCTACAATTACCAGCCTCGCATCAGGACAGGCGGCTAAAACACGTGACAGCACGCCTATCAGTACATTTACTCCCTTCTGATATACTAACCTGCCAGGGAATAGAATCATCTTTGCACTGCGAGAGCCGCAGAATCGCTCCTTCATAGCGCTTTTATCCATCAATTAAACCTTGCAATGTCCACACCATTCGGGACCACCGAGATGTTATCATTATCATCGAGCTCAAACAAACCCCTCAACTTCCTCTTCATGCTCTCACTGCATACAATGACATGGTTTGCCAACTCTGGTGTAACTCCCACTTCCCGCACCCGTGAGCTCTCAGTTCATCAGGACTTAACTTCAGGAGATTATAAACGAATAAATAATGAGATAGGGGTGACGAGTGAGAAAAGAGCAGCATTCAGGAGCGTGGTGAGGGCAACCGGAAATGGATATTGCGCAAGTGGCTGTTCAGGTATCAGTATCGAGAGGCAAATCAGGCATTTCGCATCCGCACCGCCGAACAGTCGCAGTCGGAAGAATAGATAGCTCAGAGTAAATGTGAAGAGAATGGATGAGGATAACGTATGAAGATAATGTGAGGAGAAAAGGCAAACCACGAACCAGGAGTCTGTAACTGGAGAGGAGCCCCTACTGCTATCATAAGTATCCAGACCCAATTTGATACCCTCCCCCGCTTTATGTCTGAATAGCATGCGTAGATCAGAATAGCAGAGCAGAAGCAGAAGGATAAGAGGTTGATATCTATCATACGATGGGTGTAAGTCTTATCTCAAGATTACTATCCCTGGTGATATCTAACTCGAGGGCGTGTATCTCGGTTCTTGGTACTTCCCCCCTGATGCACGGTACACCCAGAGATGAACATGGTTCTGCATGGTTCTGATATGTGTGGACGCGAAGTAGTCAAATCCTCCCCTCCCTCTATCTGCTCCAATAAAGCCGATTACCACACCTCTCCGGCTCCTTGTCTTCGCTATCTCATCTTTTATCCATGGATGCTGCCTGCACATCGTCTCGGAATCACCCCTCGTTGCGAGATAAGCGCTATTTCCCTTTAACATGCTCAAATGTAAGCGCAAAGACTGTTTTACCGGAGTCCGGTGCCCCCTTCACCAGTAGCATTTTCCCATATTCATCATCGAAGAAGGCGCTTATCTCTTCTGGAATCCTGAACTCTACCATTTCGCTTATACCCTTTTATCTTATGAATAAACTTTTATAAAACAAGATTTAAAATTGAAGAGGCAGAGCAGGAGATGAGAAAGGTGAGTAAGACAAATCCGCGGCTGGTATCCCTGATAGGGGAATTGAAGAGAATTGCCCGAGAGCACGATGCAGCTATATGGCATGATATAGCGAAGCGATTGGAGAAGCCGCGAAGGAATTATGCCGTGGTAAATCTGAGCAAGATAGATAGGTATTCCAGCGAGAACGATACGATAGTGGTGCCGGGTAAAGTGCTGAGCGCCGGTACGCTCCAGAAATCGGTCACGATTGCAGCACTGGGCTTCAGTAAGAAAGCGTATGATAAGATCAGTACCGTTGGGAAGGGGATAAGTATAGAGGAACTGATAAGGGATAACCCGAAAGGCTCGGGTGTGAAGATAATCGTATAATCGTATAATTCTATAATTGATTGTGTGACGTGATGAGCGAGATGGAGATAATAAATGGTGAGGGGCAAATCCTGGGGCGATTGGCAAGTGAAGTAGCGAAACAGCTGTTGCGGGATAAAGATAAGCAGATAGTAATTGTAAATGCCGAACGCGTGATAGTAAGTGGCTCGAAGGAGCGTCTGATAGAGGATTACAGAAGGAGAAGGGAGAGAGGTTCGCGAGAGAAAGGACCTTATTTCCCAAAGATGCCAGACAGAGTGGTAAGGCGCACGATAAGAGGGATGCTACCTTATAAGCGGCAAAGGGGCAGAGATGCCCTCTCCAGATTGCAGGTCTATCTTGGAATACCTCAGGAATATGAAGAAGAGGAGCAGAAGAGGATAGAAAATGCAAAAGTCGAGAGGCTATCAATGGCTAAATATCTAACCTTAGAGGAGGTGTGCAAGAAATTAGGATGGGTACCAAAGCAAAGGTAAAGCGAATAGTGAATCAGACGGGTAAGAGGAAGAGGGCTATTGCACGGGTGACGATAAAAGAGGGTAAGGGGGATATTAGAATAAACAAGAAACCACTGGCGATAATAGAGCCGGAGGTGGTACGAGCAAAAATTTCTGAGCCGCTTTTCATCGCTTCCCAGCTCCCTGAGGTCGCACCTGAGATAGAGAATATCAATGTGGAAGTGAATGTGAGGGGAGGGGGATTCATGGGTCAGGCAGAAGCGGCCAGAACCGCCATCGCTCGGGGGTTGGTGGATTGGACGTGTAGTGAGAAGCTGAAGGAGATGTATCTCGATTATGACCGAACTCTGCTGGTCAGTGATGTGCGACAGAAGGAGTCAAAGAAGGCAGGTGCGAAGGGTGCAAGAGCGCATAGGCAAAAATCATATCGCTGATATAGGTGAATATCAATAAAATAAGCTGAGGAGAAGATGATACCGGTAAGATGTTTCACCTGTGGTAAAGTGATATCCGAAGTATGGGATGAGTATAAAGAGCGAATAAAGCATGAGGACCCGCGTAAGGTGCTGGATGACCTTGGTATAAAGCGATATTGTTGCCGCCGAATGCTTCTGACGCACGAAGAACTGATAGATGAGATAGCACCTTATGGGTGAGGCTAAGATGGGGTTGTAGGGTAGCTTGGACTATCCTTCGGCGTTCGGGACGCCGAGACCTGAGTTCAAATCTCAGCAACCCCATACCATACCACACCATACAATTCAAGTATATAAGATAGAGAAGATAGCGAGGTAGATCACTTTGACAAAGGAGAAGGGGAAAGAGAAAGAGAAGTACACGAAATATGAGAAAGCACGCATTATAGGCGCAAGAGCATTACAGATAGCCGCAGGGGCACCAGTGCTCATTCAAACCGATAAAATAGACCCTATAGAGATAGCAATAGAAGAATTTGAAAAGGGTGTTATACCGATAACGGTGAGGAGGAAAGAGTAGCAGAGTAGCGTAGCGTTTTTCCTTACTTATTCGCTTTCCTCCGCAATATTATCTTTCCTATATTTATATTTGCATTCTTCAGTGTTATCGTTATGGGGGCACCGCCCAGCATGGCAGATGCAGATACAGGCGCAGGCACCGATTGAGCAATTGCCTCTGGTTGTGCTTCACTCCCCATCATGGCAGTGGGAGCAGCTACTTCTTCTGGTGCTGCAATTGCTGCCTCCTCTTCCTCCTCTACCCACCCATTTGTTATCTTCGCTCCGTCAACTTCTCTGATAACTCCTTTCACCACCGGGTGGTCAACTTGCTGTAAGAACTCTCGCAGACTCCCTAAATCTGCCGCTTCCTTCTCCGTCGCTATCTTGTCCTTCATCTCATCCGGTATAGCATCGCTTACCCTATCTTTTAAATCAGATGCCATCCATACCACACGTCGCCATCCCCCGTCATACTGTATGAACTTCGAGCTGTAGAAGTACTGGACTCCAATCCCAAGAAAACCCTTCACCTGTTTACCGCCCCCCACAGAGCCTGCGATGGTTGAGAAGGGGAGTCCAATAGGAGTCTCAGAGACCTTAGAGCCACGATGTATCCATCCTATTCCGTCAACTTCGGGTATATAGAAACCAGCAACCTCGAAACAGCCACAACTCGTATGTGGCTTCTCCAGGAACGAGTGTAACTTTATAGAGTCATATTCGCCACCAGAAAGCCTCACTGCTGCCTCGTTTACTCCTGTATACTCTCCTCCTATTGGGTCTATACACTCACCTTTTGGTATCGGTGCATTCGGTCCCTCAGGGTCCACCCTCGCTGCAGCCCTCGAGTCGAACCAGCTCATTGCGCCGCAAAGTGCTATTCTATCTGGTGAGACCACACAGACATTCGTTGGTGCAAATGACTGACATAATGTACATTGATAAAATTCATCCACATCCTCATCATGCAAGCCTCTTGCCTTCAAATCCCGCGCTTGGTATATCTTCCTTGCCTCCTCCAGTTGCTTCTCCACTTCCGCTTCATCGGTTATATACGTGGCTTCCATCTTCTCTATGAATGGCAACTCAGACTTGAATAGCATTATCGTTGCTTTTGCTATCTGCTTCAGCGATTTCAAGCCCTTCTTTACCGCATCCTTACTTATTCTAACCCATATCTCATCGCGCTGATTGAGATGCATATATCCCTGTATATAAGACTGATATTCATGATTCCTGCGCTCTATCACGGCTTCGAGGTCCTTCTCTATCTGCTCGCCATAGACCTTATATATCATACCATACGCATAAGTACCGCCCTCTTCCATCTCTGCTATATCAGGTCCTATCAGTGTCACCTCGTTGTCACGAACCTTCTCTGGATCGGGTTCAAATACAACAAGTTCAAATCCTGGCTTGCTTATTCCCCCTAACTCCACGTACATGCCTGCCTTTCTCACCCTCTCACCCTCATACATCGGGTTCAGGTCAAAAGGGAAACCCTCCTCTGCGTCCACTCCTCCCATTTTTCTCGCTATCCTCTATTTTTGGAGGACACATTAAAAAGGTTTTGCAAAAAGTTTGAATGACTGATTGCAAAAACAGCATTTGTCAATATTTTAGCACTACTATTTTAACAATTCCAGCAACAGTGCCTTCTGTGCGTGAAGCCGGTTCTCCGCCTGCTCCAATATCACCGCTTCTTCACTGTTCAGTACCCCCTCTGTCAGCTCTTCACCCACGTGCACCGGCATACAGTGCATTACAATTACATCCTCTTTTGCCATATCCACCACACTCTCGTTCACCTGATAATCCCTGAGTGCTTCCTCCCTGCGCGCTCTATCTCCTTCCTCTCCCATCGAGACCCACACATCGGTGTATATCACATCAGCATCAGTTACAGCCTCTTTCACATCTTTGCTTATGTGTATCATAGCGCCCATCGCCTCTGCCCTCCTTATCACCTGCTCCGCTGGCTCGTAGCCCCTTGGACATGCTATACTGATATCCATACCCATCAATGCACATCCCCCTATCAACGAGTTACACACGTTGTTGCCATCTCCTACCCATGCGACTTTGATACCTCTCAGCTTCTTCTTGTACTCCTTTATTGTCATCAGGTCTGCCAATGTCTGACATGGATGCTCCAGGTCGCTTAGCCCATTAATTACAGGAATGGAGGCATGTCTCGCAAATTCCTCTATTGTACTGTGTGCATATGCCCTTATCATAACGGCGTCAAGATAGGTGGATAAGACCTCCGCTGTCTCCTTTATCCTCTCTCCCCTGCCCAGCTGCAGCTCGCTCCAGTTCAAGCTTATCACATCACCACCGAGTTCAAGCATTGCTACCTCAAAAGAGACACGAGTACGGGTGGACGGCTTCTCGAAGATCAATGCCAGTATTTTCCCTTTTAAATCCCCCCTCCTCCTTGAACCACGTCTTCGCTCTCCTTTCAATACAGTCGCACTCCTCAATATCTCTTCAATATCCCTTCGTGCGAGGTCAAATATCGAAATAAGTCCTGTCATGTCAGTCATATTAAAGATAATTAAGCTGTTGTTAATGATATTTAGAAATGAAATGCAGGAGTTGATAAAATATGGCAGGAAGATGGTGGATGCCGGGCTTGTGCATTCCCATTTTGGCAATATCAGTAAGCGTGTTGGAGACCATATGCTAATAAGCACAACAGGGAGCATGCTTGATGAGCTCGAAGGGCAGATTATCTCTGTTCCAATAGACCCGGCAACGCCTGATGAATTGGATGTGATAGCATCCTCTGAGGTCAATGTCCACCGTACAATTTATAAACATACCTCTGCACTCGCAATTTTACATGGGCATTCAAAATACGCAGTGGTGCTCTCTATGCTTTATGGACCCTATGAGCAGATAGTACCCGAAGATTCCGAGAGTATCTATCTCCTGCATGAAATACCGGTTGTTAGTGGTGGTATAGGCTCAGAAGAGCTGGCAATCAATGCCGCATCGGCACTTCGGGATCATAAGGCTGTAATCGCACGTGGACACGGCACATTTGCCCGGGGTGCCACAGTGGACGAAGCTTTCGTGATTCTTAGTTCGGTTGAACACGCATGCGAGGTCAAATATCTGGTCGATATGGCACAGAGTAGTAATGATAGTAAAAGTAAACTATATAGAGTTAAATAAAATAAAAAGATGTTAATTAATTAAATATGGAAGTCAAGGAGGAATGAAGGATGTTTGAAGCTGAGATAGATGCAGGTGTATTAAAAGAATGCATAGAGGCGATAATTGCGGTGGTGGATGAAGGTAAGTTGAGAATATCAGCAGAGGGTTTAAATTTAAGAGCAGTAGACCCCTCTAACGTAGCTATGGTAACTTTTCAGTTGCAGAAAGATGCGTTCGATGATTATCAGTTCTCGAACGGAGAGGGAGATGGAGAGGGACTTGAGATAGGAATGGATTTCCAGAAGTTGCTTGGAATCTTAGGCATTGGAGGTAAAGAGCAGGTCCGGCTTTCGATTGATGAGCAAGCACAGAAGTTATATACGCGAATGGGCAGTCTTGCTTATACAGTGAACCTGCTGGAACCTTCATCGTTACGAAAAGAGCCGAAGGTGCCCGAGCTTGAGTTCCCGGTGCAGGTGGTTATGGATATAGAGGATTTCAGAAGGACAATACGTGCTGCTGAGAAGGTGGGTGAATATATATTGCTTGGTGTGGACGGCGATGAATTTTACATGGAGGTGGAGGGTGAGATGGATAAGTTACGTCTGGGCTTGAGGAAGGAGCAATTGATCCATCTGACACCTGGAACGCTTCATTCATTATTCACTCTGGACTATATTGCCGCGATGAGTAAGGGTATGAGTCATGCTGAGAATGTAACACTGAACCTGGGTAAGGATTATCCACTCCAGATAGATTTCGAGGTGGCAGACGGCAAGGGCAAAGTCAGTTATCTGCTGGCACCGCGAGTCGAATAGGGGTAAGGATAGGGATAAGGATATGGATAAGGCAATGGTGAAGCTGAAGATTGAGAACGATATACTTCATCACCACGAACCCGCATAAGGTAAAAGAGATAAGAGAGCTGGCTACTGATATTGATAGTGGTATCTCTATTCAGCATCTCAATTATGAGTATCCTGAGTTACAACTGGAAGAGATAGAAGAAGTGGCGATAACGAGTGCGAATTACATAAGGTGTGGGAAAGGGGCAAGGACAGGGATAAAGATAAAGACCCCGTTCTTCATCGAAGATTCCGGACTGTTCATTCACGCTTTGAATGGTTTCCCTGGTCCTTTCTCCGCGTTTGTATTCAAGAAGATAGGTAATGAGGGGATATTGACTTTGATGGCTGGTAAGAGGGATAGAGAGCGAAGAGCCACTTTTAAAACGGTCGTCGCGTTCTGTCAGTCCATCTCAGCGGAGCCGCGCATCTTCAGTGGTGTTGTAGAGGGGAGAATCGCAGATAGTGCGCGCGGTGAGGGAGGATTTGGGTTCGACCCCATATTTGAATACAGAGGAACGACATTTGCAGAAATGAGTACAGAGGAGAAGAATAAAGTATCACACAGAGGCAGAGCATTCAAGGAATTCCTGAATTACCTCTCTTAGTGCCGGGAAAAATATTTGCATATTATATAACACAGCTAACAATTACGAAAAATTAGAAAAATTTAAATATACCCTCAATCTCTATATATTTATTGATGCAGATATGAAGCGAGACAAAGGGCAGTGGCATCTTTCGCCTCTCTTCAATAATATGATCATGCCAAAGATGTCGCTCTTTCTACCCCATGATAAGAAGTTCTTCGAGCTCTTTGAAGCCCTTGCAGACAAGACAGTGGATGCCGCGGAACTTCTGGTCGAATTGAGCAATGACCTTTCTCTACTCTCCGAGATCAGCAGGCAGCTTGGAATTCTTGAAGAAGAAGCAGATTCAATCGTTCATGAGATAGTACGCGAGCTCTTCTTCGACCATACGCGGGTCACAGAGGAGAAAGGGGATATCCGTTACTTCGCTCATAACCTCGACAATGTGATAGACGGGATAGAGAAAGCAGTGAGAAGATTGACATTTACGCAAACACTGCCTGTGCCTGTGATTGAATTCGCACCTATTATATTGGAGGCGTCAAAGGAGATACGTACTGCAGTGCATTGCTTGCGTGACATGAAATGTGAAGAGGGGAGTTTAGAAGCATATTGCATAAGGATAAACGAACTGGAGAACGAAGCGGACGAGATAAACAGGAGATGGCTCAGGAAGTTGATGACCACGCCAACGAAGAGTTCGGACGAGGTCCTTGAGCGATTACTGCAGAAGGAGATCGTGGAGATTCTTGAGGATACAATGGACCAGTGTGAGGATGTGGCTAATATCCTGGAGACGTTCAGATTGAAAGGTGGAATCTGATCTGAGCCTGAGCTGAGCCCTGAGCCAGATGTCCGCTTCTCTCTTTCTTGTTATTATCATAATAGTGTTAGCGCTGTGCTATGACTTCCTGAACGGTGCAAATGACAGAGCGAATGCTATCGCCACAGTCACTGCCACGAAGGCACTTACACCACTGAACGCATTGATTCTCGCCAGTATATTCAACCTTGTGGGTGCATGCGTCTCTACAAAGGTAGCTGAGACCATAGGTAAAGGGATAGTCTTACCAGAGGGTATAACACTGGTTATTATTGCCGCTGGTATCACGGGTGCAGTGATATGGACATTTATCTGTACCACTTTTGGCATACCTATTAGCGTGAGTCATTCGCTTGTAGGCGGTCTCCTTGGTGCAGGCATCCTCGCAGGTGGTTTAGGGATAATAAATTGGCATATTCTTAATAATCGGGTATTTCTCGCAATCATTGTAGGACCCCTTGGCGGTTTTATCGCAGGTGCGATCCTTTTCTCCATCGTCAGCTGGGTACTCTTCCTTCTTTTCAGAGACATCCCGGATACCAGGACGGAGAGGGTATTCAAGAACCTGCAGATAGTATCCGCTTCTTTTATGGCGTTCAGTCATGGTATGAATGATGCACAGAATGCAATGGGTGTGATTACAATGGCACTCCTCGCAGGTGGTTTGATACCGCGATTCACAGTGCCTTTATGGGTAAAACTGAGTTGTGGTCTCATGATGGGTCTGGGGACTTTCTTCTTCGGATGGCGTGTAATGAAGACCCTGGGCTGGAAATTGACGAAGCTGGAACCGAAACATGGATTCTCTGCGGAGACTGGTGCGGCAGTCGCTGTGGTACTGATGAGCTTGAGAGGTATGCCTGCAAGCACGACCCATGTGATTGCTTCTTCGGTCATCGGTGGCACTTTCTTCCAGAGTCTACGCAGGATCAGATGGACGGAGGTGGAGAAGATGGTCATTGCCTGGGTGATTACCATCCCGCTGGCTGCAATACTCGGTGGTATTGCATATCTGTTCATGGACATATTTTTATGAGCGAGAAAAAACCATAAGTTATAAGACATTGCTTTGCCATCCTCTTATGCATGGTAGAGAAGAGCATAGAAGAGATAAACGAGAGAATCAGAGATGGCAGCGTTTGCGTGGTCACCGCCGATAGGATGAGTGAGATGGTGGAGGAGCTGGGTGCGGAGAAGGCAGCCAGGGAGGTAGATGTTGTGACTACCGGTACCTTTGGTCCTATGTGCTCCTCTGGTGTCTTTATCAATTTTGGACATGCGGACCCGCCGATAAAGATGCAGCGGGTATGGCTAAATGAAGTGGAAGCATATACCGGTATCGCGGCTGTTGACGCTTATTTAGGTGCCACGCAGTTATCAGAAGATAAAGGAGAGGAATACGGCGGTGGGCATGTAATAGAGGATTTAGCATCAGGTAAGCAGATAGAGATGCGGGCTACTGCCTATGGCACCGATTGTTATCCACGAAAGGAGATAGAGACTACACTTTCAATAGAAGACCTGAATCAGGCGATAATGGTAAATCCGAGAAACGCATCACAGCGTTATATCGCAGCAACGAACTCAACAGACCGCACTTTATATACTTATATGGGCACATTGCTACCAAATTATCGAAATGCAAACTATTCTGGTTCCGGTGCGCTCTCACCACTCATAAATGACCCTGAGTTTGAGACCATAGGTCCGGGTACGCGGATATTTCTATCTGGTGCGAGGGGCTATGTGGTGGGTGCGGGAACACAACATAACCCGCGTAAAGGCTTCGCTACACTTATGGTCACTGGTAACCTGAAGGATATGGAGCCGAAATTTCTGCGTGGAGCTACTTTCTTCGGGTATGGGGTGTCACTCTATGTAGGCATTGGGATTCCTATACCGATATTGAATGAGCGAATAGCGAAGAATACGGGGATAAGCGATGCGGAGATCAAGACGGAAGTGCAGGATTATGGGATTTGCAGACGAGACCGACCAGTGCTGAGTGAGGTGACGTATGAAGAATTGAAATCGGGGATGATAGAGATAGAAGGTAAGGAAGTGCCAACCTCTCCGCTATCCAGTTTCTACATGGCTGATCGAGTGGCGAAGGAGTTGAAGAGGCAGATAGAAACAGGTGAGTTCCTGCTCGCTCTGCCTTCCGAACGACTGCCCCGGGATACTCCCTTTAGACCGATGAAACAGACCAAAGAGCTACCACTTGTCAAGGATGTGATGATAAGGGAGGTAAAGACAATAAGTGAGAAGGCGACCATAGCAGATGCAGCAAAGCAGATAATGGATACGCAATTTACTCATATACCAGTGGTGACAGATGATGGGCGATTGAGCGGGATAGTAACAGCATGGGATATATCAACCGCAGTTGCACAGCGACATGAGGGTCTGGCAGAGATAATGACACGGAGAGTGATAACAACGGATGAGAATGAGCCACTGGAACTGGTGATCAGGAAGCTGGAGCGGTATAACATATCTGCATTGCCGGTTATAAATCGCGAGAGAAAGGTCATAGGTATGGTTACGAGTGATGAGATAAGTAAATTGATAGGAAAACGAAGGAGATGGGAGTGGAAACTGAGGATTTAAGAGGCATCATAGCTTAATCTCACTTATAACCTTCATGCTTGTAATTGCACCCACAATCAAACTTGTATAATAAGTGCTCAACCGCCATAGTAGTGTGAATATCCCCAGTAAAGGTGTGCCCACAAGCGTATGATAGAGATATGCGCTGCTCAGTTCTGAGATACCACTGCTACCCGGGCTTATAGGCATCGCAGCGATTATGATAAGTATGAATTGTGCCGCAATTGAGTATATCCAGATCGGGTCTGCACCCAGCCCGAGGAGCAGGAACGAAGGTATTGTGAATTCGATGAGCCAGAAAGCGATGGTGAGAATGAGAGCGAGTTTAATAGTCTTCTTCCCTTCTCGCTGGAACTTCTTATGCGCTTCATAAAAATTCTCCAGCTCCTGATAGAGTTTATCGCGTATCCGCTCCATTTTATGGACCTTTATCTTTGTGAATACCCAGTCAAAGAACCTCTTTAGCTTGTCAGGTCTGGTTATACCGTACACCATGAGCAATACGCCGAGGATGAGTATGATACCGATAGCAGTGAATATAACTGAATAGCGGGGTATTACAGTTCTGAAGAGCATAAAACTTATTGCACCACCAATCATACCGACCATGAAATCAAGTGACCGCTCACCGAAGACGATAGCTGTTCCATCACCTACTGTCAGTCCACTACGTCTCAGCAGATATATTCGCACTGGCTCGCCACCGAATTGAGAAGGGGTTATACATGCGGCAAAGAGGCTTGCCAGAATTATCTTCAGTGATTGTGACAATCTCAGATCACCCTCTGTATCTGTACCACTCAAGAAATCACTCATCAGCTTCATCCTGAAACTCCATACAACCCATGCAGAGATATGCATGGCGAGAGCAACGGCGATGAATAAGGGATTGACCTCTGATATCGCCTCAAAGGTCGCTGGTGTTAGCCGATAAGGGGAGAACAGGAGGATAAAAGCGAGAGCGAGGATGCTGATGGAGATAGAAGCAAACAGCAGTGTCCATTTACGGCTTCCGTTCACCATAAATGAAAGTAATGATCATGGAGTTTAAATTTTTTGTCCTTTTAAATAGCTTATATGCTTCCTCTAAGAGCACAATCAGCAAGAATAGCGAGATTAACACGAAGAAGATGTAGGATTGTTCAGCCCAGTAATCCCCAAAGGTAAGCAACAGCCCGAATTCATCCGCCACCAGTCCCAGGCCAGTGCCATAGATGCCTGCGGATACTTTCGTGATGATAGAGCGAGAGCCGTCATTGAGATGCCCGAGCCATCCGCCAATAGCGAGCAGTCCAATACCAAAGAAGAAATGATGTATTCGATAGCCTTTAACCCATAACTGGCATACCGGATTGATGTCGGCATTTAAAATAGCTACGAATAAGCGTGCGATGAGGAATGACATGATGAAGGATGAGAGGATAATAAAATGAATCTGGAGCTTCTTCGAGTTAGTTCTGTATTTGGAGTCCCGAAACATGGGGAATACAGCACTCAACATACCGAATAGGAGGATGCCATAGCCAAAGAATAGGAGGGTGGATTCATAACTCAGTCGCAATACCATAGCTGCATCGAGGAGATCAACGATGAATACCATTGGAAGGGTAAACCGGGATACTGCTTCTACCAATGCGGTAAGGATGAACACAGTGCAGAGCAATATGCTCATCTTAGCTAACCTGCGCTTTGTAAGATATGACAGGAATTCCATATGCACTCAAATCACCCCACCTCTTCCTTTACGCCAGGGTCAGGATTCGAACCTGAGCGTCCCGAGAGGGACAGTGACTCTCGAGGCCACCGCATTTGTCCACTCTGCCACCCTGGCTCTTAGCTCGTAGATCAATGCTAACTAACCTGTGTGACCATAACTAATTACTGGTACTGGTACTAATACTCATAGAATCCTTTACCCACTTTCCTGCCTGTCCATCCTGCATTTACCATCTGCGTCATGAGAACCGCGGGCTTGAATCGCTCCCAGCCAGTCTCATTATAAATCGTATTCAGAACCGCCACCACGATGTCTATGCCAATCAGGTCCAATAGCTGGAAAGGACCCTGTGGCCAGTTAAAGGACATCTTTAATACCTTGTCTATATCCTCGATAGATGCGAGTCCACTCTCGTACATCTTCACCGCTTCGTTCAATATGAGGCACATCATTCGACTGGTGACAAAGCCAGGTGAATCATTAACGATCACCGTCTCCTTACCCAGTGAGTTCAGAAATGTTAGAGTCTTATCCACCGTCTCCTCTGAGGTCATCAAAGATTTTACTACTTCCACACCTCGCATTACTGGTACAGGGTTCATAAAATGCATCCCAATCACCTTGTCAGGTCTCTTCGTCATGGCGCCAAGAGCGGTGATAGGGAATGTCGAGGTATTACTGCCAATAATCGTATGTGCAGGACATATCTGGTCAAGCTGTGTGAATATCCCGCGTTTCACTTCCATATCCTCATACACTGCTTCAATAACTATATCTGCATCCTTTGCACAATCCTCCAGGCTCGTTGAGCTGTGTATCGAATTCATAACTGCATCTGCATCCTCGCGTTTCAGATGCCCCTTCTTTACCAGCCTGGAAAGGCTATCTTTTATCTTTCCAAGCCCTCTTTCCAGAGATTCCGCATTTCTGCTCACAACAGAAGTCTCATAGCCTGACTGAGCGCATACCTGAACGATGCCACTGCCCATCACTCCAATTCCAATAACACAAACTCTCTTCCCATTCATGGTTCATGGTTCAACGATTTTGAAGACCGGGCAGACGTGTGCTCCACCGGAGAACTTATCTCCCTTATAGGTATACGTACCGCTCATCTTCACTCTCTTTCCTATCAATGCTTGCGAAGCCTGTTCAGGCTCCAGCTCAAGCCTGCCAATGACGTTAGGTCCTTCCTTCGTCTTCACCAGGCATGGTATATAAGGGGCTTCAAAACTCTCCGGCGCCACCCGGATGACAGTAAAGGTTAACAATTCCCCCTCGCCACTCAATTCTACACGCTCCATATCTCTGCCACTGCACCACTGGCAGACTGGCATAGGATGGCACGTTATTTTATTACATGAGAGGCACTTTAAACCCATCAATTTACCATTACTCAATGCTTCTTCATACTCTGCATAGCTTAATGGTATGTATTGCTTTGCCAACTCCTTCTCTATCTCCTCCTGAGTCTTACCTACACCTACCATCTTCTATTCATCTCCTATCTCTACCAAGTATCAGGTGACACAGGGTACCGAAGTCACCCCCCAGTGTATCAGTCATACCATATTCAGGAACAGGGTCAACCTGATTACCCTTTGCCGCCTCACCACGCATCTGCTTGACTATCCAGTAGACCTGAGATGCACCCGTCGCTCCTATCGGATGGCCTTTGCCTATCAACCCTCCGGACATGTTCGTTGGTATCTTTCCCCCTATATCTGTTTCACCATTCGCAGTCGCGTTTGCAGCTTCTCCCCACCCAAAGAAGCCCATGCACTCAAGTGCGATCAACTCGGCGATGGTGAAGCAATCATGAATCTCCAGAAGGTTTATATCCTTCGGCTCGAGCCTTGCATGTTTAAAAGCCATCCTTGCTGATTGTACTCTGGAGACAGGCTTTGTTATGTCTTCCATCTTTGATAGCGCACTGCCAGAAGCCTGACCTGTACCGAGGACATAGACCGGAGCATCGCTGTATCGCCTCGCATCCTCTGCGGCGCATAGCACAAGAGCCGCGGCACCATCAGAGAAAGGGCAGCAGTCGAGAAGAGTGAGTGGATCTGCTACCATCCTTGCATTCAGCACATCCTCTACCTTGAGTTCTCCCATCTTCTTATAAAACTGAGCTAATGGATTCAATGCACCGTGCTTGTGATTCTTCATCGAGACATACGCCATCTTCTCACGCAATTCATCCAGTGGAATACCATATTCTACAGCATAACGCCTCGCAGCCATCGCAAATACACCCGGAAATGTGAGCCCTACCGGACCTTCAGTGGGCGAATGGCAGCTCATTGCAAATGTTCTGGTGGCAAATGCAGTACCCATGGATAACGCCTTCTCCACACCCCCAGCAAGCACCATGTCAAAATCACCTGAAGCCACCCACATCACCGCATCCCGTATTGCAACCGAGGCTGATGCACATGCGCCCTCATACCGCGTTGCCGGTATTGGCCCCAGATTGAGCTCCGCGGCTGAGAAAGCAGCAGGCATTACCTGAGCTTCTTCAAAACCCGGTAACGCAGCACCCTGGAACAAAGCTTCAATTTCTTTGCCCGTGACACCTGCATCGTCCATCGCCTGCAATGCCGCTTCCGAGAATAGCTCCAGAGAACTCTTCGCCGCTCGCCCAAATTTCGTATGTCCTATTCCTATTATCGCTACATCTCTCATCTTACCTCTACTCTCTCTTTATTCAATGACCTTCGCACATAAAAAACATCGGTATCAACGAACATATAAAGGATAAAATTGAGGTGCGATAAGAATAAGATGGTAGAGGAGATAGAGGAGATTTTAATGAGGAAACGTGCGCTAATAAAGCGTTTAGAAGAGCGAAGAAGCATAAAGAGCGCGATAGGTGATGCGAAGGCAAGGGGTAAGAGACCGGTAATAGGGGAATTGAAGAGGAAGGGCTTGAAGGATGGTGAGATAATAGAAGCGGATGCCGCAGAGGCAGCGAGAGGAATAGAGGAAGGGGGTGCCTGTGCCGTCTCGGTACTAACCGAAGAAGCGTTCAGCGGTACTTTAGCCGACTTGAAAGCAGTAAAACTCGCTGTTTCGATACCTGTATTGAGGAAGGACTTCATATTCGATGAGTTTCAGATAATGGAGTCGTATGTTCACGGAGCGGATGCAATCCTGTTGATAGTGCGATTTCTAAGCGAGAGAAGGGTGATAGAGCTGGTGAAGAAGGCATCTTCATTCGGTCTGGAATGCCTTGTGGAGATAGATAGTACCTCAAAGGACAAACTCCTGGACCTGCGCGAGATTGAAAACAAATCCATATTGATCGGCATAAATAATCGTGATCTGGATACACTGGAAGTGAAACTCGAGACTTTTGAAGCGATTGCACCGGAGATCAAGCCAAAAATACCCGAGAGTGTGCCTCTAATTGCAATGAGTGGAATAGAGAGCAGCGAGGATGCCACGAGGATGTTTAATGCAGGTGCCGATGCCCTGCTTGTTGGTACCTCAATCATGCATGCCATCGATATAAAGGATAAGGTGCGAGAATTGGTTGGAGATTAGATTGGTGATGATGGATAGAATGGAGATAATGGAGATGCAAGTTAGGAATTTAATCACCTTCATCTTCAGATTGAGCTCAATCCTGTTGTGTTTCATGGTGGTGTGGAGCTCAACCTCTGCGTCTGCGGTTATGGTAAAGCAAAGAGAAAGAGTGGGAGCAGAAGCGGGCTTGACCGATTTTGACTTCAACGATGATGGATACATAAATCAGCATGACCTGGACATATTGAAGTCGCATTTTAACGAACAATATGCGGGCTATGTACCCTGGGATCTGAATGCGGATTTGAGATGTGACTATCGTGACTTTTACTATTTCGCCGACCATGTTCCACTGAATTACCGTTTTCAGGTAGCGGTAAATATCCCTGTCTGGAACCTGAGCAATTATACAATCGAACGTGGCATAGCACCTGCGCTCATACTCGGCGAGACCGTATATCCACAGAATCCCAATCGAGTTTTAGCATGGATAAGGCAGTGTACGAGTCTGGAACCACCAAAGAACAACTCAGCCATTTGTGTTCATTATGCACGAGACTTATGCCGGTTAGCATATAAAGAGCTGGGACCAAAGACGATAGCATGGGGCTCTTCAGGCATACACGCTTATGGGATGATATATACAGGAGGCGACTGGCGGGAATTGTCTAACTGGCGTATAATAGACCCTTATTTGGGGTTGTATAATACCATGGAGGATCGCTTAATCGGGCTGCATAATACCCGTACGATAGAAATACTGCTAGATAAAGGGCGTTATGGCTATTGGGCTATTCATCTGGATGTGGATTATAAGAATAACACAATCTATGATGCATATAAGGCGGAATACCGAATGAGGAAGTATAGAGAGCCATAGAATTATTAATTAAATAAATATGATTGACTGAATTACATACAATTAGATTTGATGATACCGATCTCAAAGCCAGAGATAGGCAAGGAGGAGATAGAAGCGGTAAAAGCGGTATTGGAATCCGGTATGCTGGCACAGGGTGCACTCGTGGAAGAGTTTGAGGATAGATTTGCATCTTTATTAGGCGTTGAGTATGCCATTGCGACAAATTCGGGTACTGCTGCACTCCATACCGCACTCGCCTCTGCGGGTATAAAAAGCGGTGACGAGGTGATAACAACCGCATTCTCTTTTTTCGCAACCGCCTCATGCGCACTCATGCAGGGAGCCAAGCCGGTATTCGTTGATATAGACCCGAGAACGTATAATATCAATCCAGAGAAGGTAGAGCGTGAGATATCAGAGCGAACGAAGGCGATAATACCCGTGCATCTGTATGGACAGCCGTGTGATATGAAGGAGCTCATGGAGATAGCAGAGGAGCATCAGCTTCTGGTGATTGAGGATGCGGCACAGGCACATGGCGCCATGTACAGAGGCAGGATGGTGGGTTCAATTGGCGATATAGGTGTCTTCAGTTTCTATTCCACGAAGAATATCATCACCGGTGAGGGTGGGATGATAACCACCAATGATGAGAAGATAGCGGAGAAGGCACGTATGATAAGGAATCATGGTCAGAAGGAGAGGTATATACATGAATGTCTGGGATATAACTATCGAATGACGGATATAGCCGCGGCTATTGGTCTCGTGCAGTTACAGAAGCTCGAGATATTCAATGCGCGACGGATAAGCAATGCGCAATATTACAATGAACGATTGAATCTCAGTGGACCTTACGTCGCACCCAGCGTCAAGCATGTCTTTCATCAATATACAATAAGAGTTAGAGCGAGGGATAGGTTCTTGCAGCATCTTGAAGACCATGGCATAGGATATGGAATATACTATCCGGTGCCCTTACCGAGACAGCCTGTATTCCACTCAGATACATATTGCCCAGAGGCGGAGACTGCCAGTGCTGAGGTGGTCTCCCTCCCGGTACATCCTGCTTTAAATAGAGATGATATAAAGAGGGTAGCGGAGGTTGTGAACCAGTATGAAGGGTGAAGTGAAGATAGGCAGGGGTTGTAATATCCATGACTGGGTCTCTCTGGGTGCAGAGGGGGATGGTAGAGTTGAGATAGGGGATAATGCATTGATAAGGAGTGGCACGGTTATATATGGGGATGTGGAGATAGGCAGGAATTTTAGGACGGGTCATAACGTTCTGATAAGGAGTAAGACAGTGATTGGCGATGATGTCCTTGTGGGAACAAACTCTGTAATTGATGGTAACTGTCGAATAGGAGACGATGTCAGTATTCAGACGAATGTGTATATAACGAAGGAGACGATAGTGGGGGATGGCGTATTCTTTGGACCATCGGTAGTCACACTGAACGATAAATATATGAGATATGGAGTGGAGTTGAAAGGACCGGTGATAAAGAGAGGTGCACGGATAGGTGCGAATTCAACAATTCTACCGGGTATTGTGATAGGCGAAGATGCGGTGGTTGGTGCAGGCTCAGTGGTGACGGAGGATGTTGCACCAGGTGTGGTAGTTGCAGGTAACCCTGCGAGGAGGCTAAAAGATGTATCAGCACTCGATAGATGAGATAGAGGATAAGATACGCAACAGAGAAGTGAAGATATCTGTAATCGGACTGGGCAGAGTGGGTCTGCCTTTAGCGGTAACACTCGCTGATTGTGGGTTCGATACCCTGGGGATAGATATAAATAATGAGCTGGTAGCGAAGCTGAACGAAGGAGTATCACCGTTTCCTGATGAACCCGGAGTGAGTGAGCTACTCAAGAGCACAGTGGAGAGTGGTAGATTTAAGGCGAGCACGGTGCTGGAAGAGCGGGATTTTAATATCGTTACGGTACCAACGTTGATAAAGGGCGATAAGCCGGATATAGAAGCTGTCTATGCGGTTGCAAATGCGATAAGAGCGCCACATGGTAAGGTATTCACCGTAGAGAGTACAGTTCCACCATTAACAACACAGCAATTTGGTGATATCATAGCCAGAAACACAGGTTATAAGCCGGGGGAGGACTTCGGGCTGGCATACTCACCTGAGAGGATTCAAGCGCCACAGGTGCTCCGGGATCTCAAGACATATCCTAAAATAGTGGGTGCCATAGATGATAAAAGCGCTTTCATCGTCGCTACTATCTATTCCTGCTTCGCACCTGATATAATCCGTGTGAGCAGCCCGGTAGTGGCGGAGATAGATAAGATAATGGAGAATGCCCACAGGGACCTCAATATAGCATTTGCAAACGAACTGGCGATGATATGTGAGGTTTACGGTGTGGATGTGTATGAGGTGATAAGAACGGCAAATTCTCAGCCGTATTGCAATATCCTTAATCCCGGACTGGTCGGAGGGCATTGTATCCCCATGGACCCCTACTATATAATAAGCGAGGTGGAGAAGCGAGGATACAGTCCAAACCTCATCAAGGAAGCCAGGCGAATAAACGAAGATATGGTCGAGCACGTTGTGAGCATGGTGGAAGGAGAAAGAGTGGCAATACTCGGCTTGAGTTTCAAGCAGGATGTAAGAGCATTTGAACACTCACATACACTGAAGTTGATAGATGCATTGAGGCGACATTCACATTCATACAGTATTGTTGTTCATGACCCATACTTGGGCAATGAAGATTTTGATTTCCCGGTGGAGCGCGATCTCTACACAGCGATTACAGGTGCTGATTGTCTTATACTGGCAACTGCTCATTCATATTATAAAAGTTTGGATTGGGGGCGTGTGAGAGAGTGCATGAGAGGTGATTTGATAGTGGATGTGCGGGGGCTCTTTGATATGGAAAGGGTAAAAAAGAGTGGTCTCAGATACAAAGGTATAGGAAGAGATGGATCTGCGAAGTGCGAAATATGACAGCTATCCGTAGAGGAATTTTCAAAATTCGGAGCAAATTTTACGGGTGAAGCAGAAGAAAGGAAAGCAGCCAGAATGCGAATACTTAAATTTTTATCTATGCGACGCTAATTTTTTGAATGGCTTGCTAACAGAGGGGAATGAAAATTAATCCATGTTATCTTCATGGATTGTGCGAATCAGATCATTGGTGATGATGACCTCTTTGAGGGAATGCTGAACGCTAAATGCGAGTGCGGTGTATCCACGTGAGAAAGGAGCGGGCTGGTAACTATGATGATCCGAGGGCGACGTTTGATAAAGAAAGATATCGCCTTTAAGAATCCTAATGTCGAGTTCATATCCTTCGGTCATCCCGTGTTCGAGGCTTTACTCGAATGGGCGAAGAGAAATTACTTTGCTAAATTACCGCGAGGAATTGTCTATCATCATTCGTGCCTTACAACCGCCACATACACGCTGGTATTCACAACTATCACACTGCGACCATACACTCGCACTCGCATTCTCGCTTGCACCGTGTTCAAATTCAAACTTGCACCTGTGCGCTCTTAACCTCTCCCATATCCTATCAAGCAGTAAACCTTCTTCACGCACATTGCCCATCCGAACGGGAATAAAAGGGCATGCCCATACATCACCGTTTGGCTTGATATACATCATCCCCTTATCCGCCAGGCAGCCGCCGACGAAACGCCCTAAGAACCCTATTAGTCGCCTGTTATGTACCCCTATCCCGCGACGTTGAAGTGTGTATGCCCAGTATTCGGGAGCCGCAATGGGAATTATTATCGCTCGTACCTCACGCTGCTTACGAAGTATCAGGTCCAGAAGTGCTCTAAAATCTTCTCGTCCGAGTGCATAGTCCTGTATTGCCTCGCCTCTGCCAATAGGGACGAAATTGTAGATGAAATAAGAATAAACACCTATCTCGTGCCATAATCTATAATTCGCTCAATCTCATCGAAATTGTGTCTGGTTGCCACGATATTCAGGTGTAAATAAATATTTTCAGCAACACAATTGTCTATACCCCTGATTACGGCATCATAAGCACCCTTAACGCCACGGATACCATCGTGTATCTTGGGATTCATTCCGTCCAGCCCTATTACTGCACCAACATTATATCTGCTCAGCAACTTTGCAACTTCTCTCGTTATCAGCGTTCCGTTTGTCGCTATATAGACAGTGAGCCTTTTAGATCGTGCATATGCAATCAGCTCAAAGAGATCGTTCCGTAACAGCGGCTCACCGCCCGTGAATACGAATGTTCGTATGCCCAATGCAGCGACCTGGTCTATCAATGCCTTACCTTCTTCTGTTGTTAATTCGTTATATGCTGCTTCCCCACCAGAAGCATGGCAGTGGATACACTTCAAGTTGCATCTGCCTGTCATCTCCCATACCACATGCGGATTCACACCGAAGCAGCAAATCTGTTTTGTTCCAGCACCCGCGTGCAGAATATTTTGTAACTGCGTCACCCAGCGTAGAAAAGCCAGGCTATTCCAGCCTGTGAGCCATGCATAAAGCATAATCATGACTGCTTGCTTCACTATCAAAAGTGGTGGATTATAGAACAGTTTCAGTCGCCTGAGCCTGAATTTTCGCATTTGACTAGCTTTGTTGGCTTCGCCTCACCGGTTGCGATGAGTATAATTTAGAATTAGGAAGGATAAAAAATAAAAGAAAAAGGAGTTTTAAGTTTTACTTCCTTCTTCGCTTCTTATTCGTATATATCACAATTGCCACACCAATACCAGCAACTGCAAATAGCAGCTCAAACCCGGGTGGCGTCAGTGTCGGAGTAGCAGTTGGCGTTGCTGTTGATGCTGATGCTGCTGTTGCCGTGGGAGCAGGTGTTGCCGCTGAGACTGCCATCGTGAATACGTGCGGCTTGTGACAGAGAGTGCAGTTCTGCGTGAGATAATTGGCATGACTCCCCGTTTCTATCTTCAATACCGTATCTTTTGTCTTTGGGTGACAGTCGCTGCATTCA
>JAGGRR010000016.1 GCA_021159465.1 Methanophagales archaeon | reverse complement strand
CACAAACCCGGAAAAGGTTTATATTTACACCAATATTTAATTTTTACTAAAATAATATCCTCCAATGTTTTCAAATCTTTTACTTATGGTTACAAATAAATTTAAGATATCTGTTTACTCTTATCTCTATATTTGATAGTTTTGGTTATTAACATATAAATAGAAAAAAACCGAAAATCATTTTATTAAAACACATAATAATATTACCAAATACATGCCTCGATGAGGAAAAAGGCGAAAGTGATGAAGATGGCAGGCGAGGGTGGAAAGCGAAATAAAAAGCTTGAAATCAGTAAAGGAGGCAGATATGAAAAGCTTTTCGACGGGGTGAGTGAAGCGATGAAGAAGAGGGAAGAGGGTGTTCCTCTTTTTTCGTTACTTTCTTCTTTTCCTAATTTAGTTGGGTTTAGTCCGAAAATCAGAAATAAATTAGGGAAATTCGCCCTCTTCCTAATCTATTGGGGGTTCATTATTTATGCCCCTAACAACGTTGAAAGAAATTTAACGAAGGTTATAAAGAAGGACTTCGACGAAAGGGTAAGGAACAAGAGTAACAACTCCGATTTGGGAAATAGCTCTTATATTTTCTCTTTACATGCAAAGAAATGCTGCAAGCAAATCCTTTACCGAGGCTTTGTTTCACATCTAAAGAGAGGTTGGGATAAAAAATTTAGGAGGTGATATGAAAAAGATGAACCATATTTCCAGAAGGAGTATAGACAGAGAAAAAGAGAAAAAAAGAAGTGATGGTAGAAAAGCGGCTCGTGCAAACCTGAGTATCGCTGCAGTGGTGAGTGTTTTGGTGATCTCATTAACTACGGCGATGTTAGCAACAGCGGCAGAACCGCCAGCTCCGTTCCATGTCTATGGCTGGGTGAAATATAGCAATGGAACCGCAGTGCTCAACCCGAATATGAACATAACGAACCACAATACCAGTGAGAATTATAATGTGGAGACGAATGCATCTTCTAACTACTATCAGGTTATAACTTCGTCGTGTAACGTTAGTGCCGGCGATGTACTGTATTTCAATGCCAGCGATAATGGCAATTCAACTAACTGCTCGGTTACGGTTACATCACAGGACATGACCGATGGCGGTTTGTTCGAGCAGAATCTTACTATACAATTACCACAGGTTGGGATATGCGGTGATGTGACCGGCGATGGTAGCATAAACATGGGAGATTACGCTTTACTCGTGAACAACGTAAGTTATCCCGGTAATCCCACATACAACCTCAAAAATGAATGGGCTGGCGACGTGACCGGCGATGGTAGCATAAACATGGGAGATTACGCTTTACTCGTGAACAACGTAAGTTATCCCGGTAATCCCACATACAACCTCAAAAATGAATGGGCTGGCGACGTGACCGGCGATGGTAGCATAAACATGGGAGATTACGCTTTACTCGTGAACAACGTAAGTTATCCCGGAGATCCTATGTACAACCTGAAATGCAGGTAATGAACGAAGGAACAAATAGAGTGCCAAAATGCTGCAAAGATGCCCTCGGTGTGGAATGCCCGAGGGTAATTTTTAGCAAAAGGATAGGCAGAGGATGCCCCTGAAGAGAGAAGGCATGGTGCAAATCCATGCGGGGGCTGAAGGAAAAAGAAAGATTAAAGCCATAAAGCGCAAGGAGGGGCGCTATACAGATAACCCCTTAGGAGGTGAAAAAGGAAAAAAATGAATAAAAAGAAAAGCGGTAAGAAAACGATTGGAATAGCAATGGCTGTGCTAATACTCGGTTCTGCATTCGCAATGCTCGCACCTGCCTCTGTCGCAGACCATCCGCATGAGATACCAGTGGGTGCAACTACCATAATCTATTTCCATCCAGACAATACTAAATCTCCTGATTGCAGTGATAAAACTATCCAGATATACGTCAATACAACCAAAGGTATAACATCTGGTCAACTGGCCATACTATACAATCCTCAGTGTATTAACGTAACAAACTGGGCGCGTGATGCTCTTTGGACTTCTGGTGGATGGGATACAAGATATAACGGCTTGGAGTGGATAACTTTTGGCAAAGCAGCGCCTGAAGTAACCGGTGATCTATTAGTTGGCACTCTTACAGTTCAGTGTAACTCCTCTTGCTGCTGTGGAACTAATTTGACTTTCGGAAATGACCCGAGAACTGGGCAACCAACAGCAGTATATAACGCAACTGGCGGGTTAGTTCCTCATGTGGCAGACAATGGCACTTTCATCTGTGGTAAGCCTTTAGAAATCACCAAGACAGTCTGGGACGCAAGTGCGAATGCGTGGGTAGATGTACTTGGACCATTGTCCTCCGACTGGAAGGATAAGGACGTTATATTCAACATTACAGTGAACTCGAAATGCGTGAATCTTTCAAATGTAAGAATCAATGATGTCATGGATGCGAGTCTGAAATATAATGACAGCGCATCTCTTAATCCTGATTCATACACAGACCATACTGTGAACTGGACTTTGGCTTCATTGCCTGCTGGAACCTCGCAATCCGTTACTTTCAATGCCACTATCGTTGATTATGGCACGAACACAGACATAGCAACCGTGACTGCAACCGTAGCTGACTTGGGTGTCGATATTCAGGCACAGGACGATGCAAGCGTGACGACCATGCCTCCTGCTCGTATTATGGTGAATAAGACCGTATGGGACGGAACGGCATGGGTGGAAGGGATAGACAATGCGAAAATCGGCGATACCTACATGATGCGGTGCGAAGTCCGTAATGGAGGTTCGCCCGGCATGGACCTCAGCGACATAGAGGTCTGGGATGTAATATCGCCAAGTTTAGCTTATGCGGACAGCGCGAGATTGCGAACCCCTGATGGTATCTGGAGAAGCATAGAGCCTCCAACCAGCACATCCACCGGTCCTAATGGCGAAACTATCGTCAACTGGACTATTAACAATTATCTGCTGAACAATTTGACGTTATATCCATCTCAGATGCTCGTTATTGAATACAACGTTACAGTGGTGAACTATGGCAATGACACGAACACGCAGTTCGCAAAGGGTTGGTGCGATGCAGTCCATACATGGATTGTGGGCAACGACACCGCTTACATTAATACACCGAAACCCGACCTCTCAGTTAGCGACATCACCATCAATTACGATGCATCTGGAGTAGGAGGGAAAGCAGTTGGACCGAGACCTGGTCCAGGTGTGAAGACGGAATGTAACAATATTTCAGCAGTGATAGAAGAGGACAGCGGTATTGATGTCGTATTCCCGTTCAATGTTACGTTCGCTGAGAAGAACCTGGGAACACTATGCACTGTTAGAGTTGACAATTTAGCAGGTTATACCGATAAAACCGTATATTGCGACTGTTCGGATTTCAGACCAAAAGCAGGCGATATTTACAGCATAAGCGTGACTGTGGACTCTGATAGTGAGATTCTGGAATCAGACGAAACGAACAATACGATGTGGAATAACGGAACCGCTATATGGAACGGCTACAAAGGCGATGGCTGGGAAGGTCCGGACATGAACCTGACGAACGGGCAGTGCCACGAACAGGGAACTATCAACTTGACATACTCTCCTGGCGACAGCTATTACCAGAGTGGATGGAACACCTGGAACCCTTACCCCTACGCAGCTAACTGGATTCCAGATGACCTGAACATCCCACCAACTGATACCTACATCAAGAAAGCTCGCTTGTATGTCTATTATCATGGTGACGAATACTACCAATACCAAGGCATTAACATCAGCCCTGAACAGGCAATAGCGAATCTCAGCTTGACATTTAACGGCTATGATATGACACCAGTTGCGGACTATTCAGATAGAAAAGGCTTTGGCTCATGGGATTATTCCAGTGGTTATGGTGTATTGGTATACGATGTGACGGACAAGCTTATAGCAACGGGTAATAACAATACTGCTAAACTCTATAACGATAATCCAGACCATAAGGGTGTATCAATAGAGGGGATGGTTCTGGCAGTGGTTTACAACAATACTAATGAGCCTGAACGAATCATATGGATAAGAGAGGGCTGTGACCTGCTGAACAGTGGTTACTATGACTCGCCAAGCAATTACTACGGAGTAACTCCAGAAGAGGCAACAACTTATGTACCGTTCACGGGTTGCGAGCCAATACCAACGAGCGAAGTAGTCAATGCCAAGTTAGTAACAATTGCAGGAACTGGCAATAAGGGCGATGACTACAACAAGCTGTTCTTCAACGGACAGCTTATAGGACATGGATTGTGGCCCAATGGATATGTACCAGGCACAAATATCGGCATCAACGAGACTGAAATACCCCGTGAGTTCATCCAGCCAGCCAATAACACGGTGGCATATCAGGACAATGCTGATATGTTTGCTGTTGACACTGCTTTCCTCATCCTGGAGAAAGGTAAGCCAGAGATAGCAGCGGAAGTGCCTGCTGAATGCGTGGCTCAGGGCGAGCAGTTCACTGTTAATGTCACGGTCAATCCGAGAGGCATTCCGATTTACGGCGTTGAATACGAGATTTCATTCGACCCGACGGTGATACATGCGGAATGGCAGAACGAAGGCGACTTCTTGAAGCAGGACGAAGCAAGCACGAACGTTTACGTCAATAACATAGACAATGATGCAGGCATACTCGCTTTCGCTGTTACACGAACAGGCACGCAAACTGGTGTAACAAATCCAGGAACTCTTGCGAGAATACACTTCACGGCAACGAAACATGGTGCGAACACCATCCTGAGCTTCACGAAAGTGAAGGTATCTGATTCTGATGCGAATCAAATCTATACAGAATCTGCTAATGGCACCGTTCAGGTATGTGAGAACCTGCCGCCGGTTGCTCGCGGTAAAACATTGTTCAAATTCAACAATGTGGGCACGAAATACCTGAGCAAGACATACTTCGATGGTTCCTGCTCTCATGACCCGGATGGTAACATCACCTATTACCGATGGGCGTTCGGCGATGGTAACTACGACACCGGTGAGACCGTTGAATACGTGTACGGAAGCTGGAACTGGGGCTCAGACGGTTACGAGCCTTTTAATGTCATACTCACAGTTGAGGACAACGGAGAGCCCGTCCTTGATAACAGCACTTCGTTCCCGGTGAACGTGTTCATTGCTGGTGACGCAAACGGAGATGGCGTCGTGGACATATTTGATGGCGTAATCGTGGGACTCGATTGGGACGAGGAATGCACATCGGGAAGCTGGACAAGTGACCGCTCAGACCGCGCAGACTTGAACAACGACTGTATCGTGGACATCTTCGACGGTGTAATTGTGGGCGCCAACTGGGACCATACCGCATATTAAAACTAAACAGGCGATAGGGAGTGAAAAACATAAAAAATCCAAATTTTTCCTTTTTTTCTTTTTTCGGGAATGTCGGGTAAAAAAAGAATGAGCAAAAAATGGAAAAGGGAGTGAAAAAAGAGGAGATATGTAAGTGTAGACCTGCAGCGAGAACAGGTTTAATTATGACAGCAGCAATAGCACTGGCATTGTGCGTCTTTGCATTTGTCCAGTCTGCAACAGCAGCACAGGTCAGTGTCGTGCCTGCATATCAGGAGGTTTTAGCAGGACAGAACTTCTCGATTGATGTCTATATAGATCCGGAGGGCAGTGAAGTATTCGGCGCTCAGTATGAACTGCACTTCAACAATTCACTGCTAAATGCAATTGCACAGGATAAGGGTCCGTTCTTCGGCAGTGGTAGTGATTCAACTGTGCTCAAGAACGAAATCAATAATACTATGGGCTGGTTAAAATACGGTGAGGTAAGAACAGCAACTCCGGGAATAACTGAGCCAGGCGTTCTCGCAACTATCTCATTCCATGCAATTGACGATATTGATGGACTCAGCGAGCTCAAATTCACCGTAGT
>JAGGRR010000015.1 GCA_021159465.1 Methanophagales archaeon | reverse complement strand
GTAAACCTGCTTAGAAGCCTGTAAACTTCTTTAGCATCTGGAACATCGTGCACGCCTGTAAACTTCTTTAACGATGCTTTAGCCTTTAATTCGCTTATTACGAAGGCTATATCACCTTCAAAGCACATTGCGAGTATTACGACCTTCAGCATCGTTATAGCTTCTCTTTTGATCGATTGGAGAGTGATATGATGATCTTTTGTGAATGGTTGGTGGAGGGGATTAAAGCTTTTTTAAAAGTGCATACTTTTCAGTAGAAGTGCTGTTTACATAAAGTTTATTAAATGTGACAAAGTTAAGTTAAATTTAGACATTAGACATATTATATATTATATCATGGTCATGGCAGGAGTAGGATTATTAATCCACGGACCGGAGGTAATAGATGAGGGTGAGGCGAGGGAAGCGATAGAGCGGTTGAAGGACGCGGGAATAGAGATTAAAGCGGCTCTTGGTGGTATAACCGGTAAAACTGCGGTTATTGACGCTGATATGCAGGATGAGATAGATATAAGCAAGGATATGCGACCATCAGAAGTTATAGAAGATTTTATGAGACGAGGGATAGAATTTGTTATACTGGTGAATCGAGGTAAGACAGAAGAGAGCGGGTTATTACTCGGTGAGGGGATATTGAGGAATTATTATGGAGATGGAGGAGCGAAGGATAAGCCTTCATTCATTCAACTGGAATATTACAGCCGGCTCATCATCCCATGGATATTGAAGCAGGGTGATGAGGAACTATACAGTACTATAAGAGCGATCTTTGCTGAGTTTAAGGAGCGAGAGCCGTATAAACCTAAATTAAGATGTAAAAGAGAGTCTGATTTCGAGTACAGGGAGATAAGGGGTGTGCATGCGGGAGAGAAGATATTTGTAAATGGTGTTGTTATAGGTACAACTTCATGTGACGGTAGTATCACTCTGGTAGCACGTGATGGTAGAATTGTGGATGTTTTTGGTGGACGATTGATAGAACATAACCTTGAGAAGTTACCACCGCTGAGTCTGAGGGATGCGATGATAAAGTCAGCGCGTATAATCAGGAGAACTATGCCGAAATTTGTCGGTAAGGGACGCATGCGCGAAGGAGGGAGAAAAGTAGCCTGTCTATTCTACACCGTAGAGCACTTATTTCCGAAGATAGAGACGTTGAACCTGGGTGTAGCAGTTACCATAGGCGATGACACGACGAGCATTGCTGCTGACATATTGAAGAGATTTGGTGTCCCTCTAATAGGTATCACGGATGGCGATGCAGATGGACTGATAGCGGGTATAGGCGATGGTACTCTGGAGCAGTATGCGAAATTCCTGCCATCAGGCTCTATGGTAGTAAGACTGAAGCCAGAGCGTGATGATATAATAGGAGAGCGGATAAAAAAAGAGATCTTCAGCGGGTGTGAGGAGTTAGAACTTGGAGATGACGTTAAACATCAGATAAAGGAGCTGAAGAGGCGTATACTGGCTATAGCAGGTGATGATGTGATGGGCGTATTAAGCACCTGAGGGTTATTGGGTTATTTATTTATGTCCCGAATTAGACCATCTTCATATTTGAGCTATAACGAAATATATTGCCGTTATGAATATAATTACTCAAGTGACATTGAAAAAATAGATTATAGCTCAAATTTAGAGGTGTTCTATATGTCATATAATCCCAAAACCACAACGAAATGAAATGTCATATAATCCCAAAACCCCGTTCTGAGGGTTTTGATATACGATTTTAAAGCTTTTCGTGGCTTATGTCGTATAATATAGATTATATGACTACTGCCCCTGTGCTTATCTCATGCTGTTGCAAGGTCATAATCATATAATTCATGGACTGCATATGATATGACAAAGCAACCGGAGGAACAATTACTTGCGATAAATTCATTGACGCTAACGGAAGGGGTTAGGGTTATTATGACTGGATACCTGCCATAAAGCTATGGTGATGGTGATGATGGAAAATGATTACATTAATTTATTAAAAGAGATAAAGTGAGAAACGAGGTAAGTGAGAAATGGACGAGAAGATATTACTGAGTGAGGAGGATATACCGCGAGCATGGTACAATATACAGGCAGACCTACCTTCACCTCTGGACCCACCGAAAAACCCGGTGACGAAGGAGCCAATAAAGCCCGAGGAGTTAGCACCAATATTCCCTATGGAATTGATAAGGCAGGAGGCGAGTACAGAGCGGTGGATTCCAATACCAGAGGAAGTGAGGGAGGTTTATCGGCTATGGCGACCCACACCGCTGTATAGAGCTATCCGGTTAGAAAAAAAGTTGAAGACCCCTGCCCGTATCTATTACAAGTGGGAAGGAGTTAGTCCACCTGGGAGTCACAAGCCCAATACCGCGGTCGCACAGGCATACTACAATATGAAGGAGGGTACGGAACGTATAACAACAGAGACAGGTGCAGGACAGTGGGGCTCTGCCCTTGCCTTCGGCTGCATGCTCTTCGGACTTCGTTGTACAGTCTACATGGTTGCTGCGAGTTATGACCAGAAGCCGTACAGGCGCGTAATGATGGATATCTGGAATGCCGAGGTATATCGAAGTCCAAGCACGAATACCAAATTTGGGCAGCAGTATCTGCAGAATGATCCTGACACCTCAGGTAGCCTGGGAATTGCAATCTCTGAAGCGGTGGAAGATGCTGCCGGACATGATAATGCGCATTATGCGCTCGGCTCTGTTCTCAATCACGTCCTGCTGCACCAGACGGTGATAGGATTGGAGGCGAAACAGGCATTTGAGCAGATAGATGAATACCCCGATGTCATATTTGGATGCGTGGGTGGAGGCAGCAACTTCTGTGGCTCCTGTTTCCCGTTCGTTGCCGATAAGCTGAGGGGCGATAAACCCGACCTGCGGATTGTAGCATGTGAGCCAATGGCATGCCCGACACTGACAAAAGGGCTGTATCTATACGATTTCGGCGATTGCGCAGGGATGACTCCTTTACTTAAGATGTTCACCCTGGGACACACGTTCGTACCACCACCGATTCATGCAGGCGGACTGAGATATCACGGTGATGCACCTCTGCTCAGCAAACTGGTGAATGACGGCTGGATAGATGCAGTGGCATACCATCAGACAGAGATATTCGAGGCGGCGAAGCTATTCGCGGAGACGGAGGGCTTTCTCATAGCACCAGAGGCTGCACATGATGTGAAGGCGGTTATAGATGAAGCGCTGAGATGCAAGGAGGAAGGAAAAGAAGAGGTGATATTCTTCAATAACAGTGGTCATGGGCATTTCGACTTAGGTGCGTACGAAGTCTTCCTGAATGGAAAGCTTGTGGATTACGAATATCCCGCGGAATTGGTGAAGCAGGCACTGGCTAATATGCCGAAGGTGGACTGAATAAGAACAATCGCCTCTGCCGATAGTCCAGCAACGACAATTTTGAGACGCGAACACCAACCAATCTTATTTTCTTCTCTTTTCCCTTCGCATTCACGCCCATCATCAGTTCTTTTGCTATCCGCTTGAGAGTCTCCAGGTCGGAATGGAATGCCCTCAATGTCTTTGCCCTCGTTATCACTGTGAAATCCGCATATTTCACTTTTATACCAACCGTCTTGAATACAAAACCTTCTGTTTCCAGCGCTTTATGGACCTCATACGCCAATTCCTCCACACATTTCTCCACTATCGCTATATCATCTGTGTCCTCTGTGAACGTCCTCTCCCTGCTCAGCGATTTGCGCTCACAAGCTGTTTCCACATCGCTTTCATCTATCCCATTTGCAATTAAATGGATTCGTTCGCCATATTTACCCAGACGAGCTACTAGTAATTGGACATTGGTATTGGCAAGCTGCCCTATCTTGAAGATGCCCATTTGTTTGAGTATATTCTCCGTCTTCGGTCCTACACCAGGGATGCTCTTCACGGGTAAAGGAGCTAAGAACACCTTCGCAGCACGCTCTTCTACCACCGTCAGACCGTCTGGCTTCACAAAATTCGAGGCTATCTTGGCTATCGTTTTGTTCGGTGCCACACCAATTGAGCATGTCAATCTCTCCTTAGCCCATATCTCAGCCTTTATCCGCTCCGCATAAGCTCGAGCCTCAGCCCAGTCACGTACCCTTGAACTGATATCGAGGTATGCCTCATCTATACTCACCTGCTCCATTTTATCGGCTTGAGTATGCAGGATAGCCATTATCGCTGCGGAGACACGCTTGTATAATCTCATGTTCACGGGCAGGAACTTCGCATCCGGGCAGAGTTTATATGCTCTTGATAATGACATTGCAGAATGGATACCATATTTACGTGCTTCGTACGAGCATGTACTCACAACACCCCTTATCTTACCCGTATCGAAAACACCACCAACAACCACCGGCAGCCCTTTCAACTCCGGGTGTTCTCTCACTTCGATAGCAGAGAAGAAACTGTCCATATCTACATGCAGTATCACTCTCATCGCCTTATGAAAAAAGCAAATGCTATGGCTACGCTACTGCGCTACTTCGCTACTTCGCTACAACGGAATATCCCACATCGGGTACCACTTCTCTATATCACGCTCTACAGGTAGCTCATTACGCAGCAATGTACCCAGCTTTAACTCGTACTGCTCGTCCCTCTGCCTGCCATCTCCGGGTATGGTTATAGGTATAAAGGGGTAAAAATTGCCACTCTTATAGTTGTATATTATGTATATGACTTTATCCCGCTTCTTAAATTTGAATACCGAGCTCAATAGCTCTTCCCCAAACCCATTCTCAATCAGTGTATTGGAGATTAGATGCATGGTGGTGACTATATCCTCAAAATCCTTGTCCCTGAGCACTATCCATAGATAACCAAAAGAATCCTTCACCATCTTATATTCCGTCGCCGTTTCACGCTTCGCGAGTGTCAATAGCTCGTCCAGGTCAGCTCTCAATCGTTCAAAAGTTGTAGAGGGTATTATCTTGAAGCATATACCTGCTACATCGGCATGAAAGATATCCAGCTTCGTCTCCAGCGTGGTGTATGCTGTAGTGATACTGAATAGTGCTTCGGTCTTCGACGCCGCTGGTCTTACTCGCCCCAGTAAGGCATCAATAAATTTCATGGAAGCCTTCCATCGCACGTTCCAGTGCGCTCAATCGCTCAATCCTCTTCTCAAGTGGCGGATGCGTTGAGAACAGGCTCATGAGTGTATCCCCTGATATAGCTGGTATGATGAAGAACGCATTCATGCCTTCCACCCTGCGCAGATCCTCTGATGGAACACGCTTCATCTGCCCGCTTATCTTTAATAACGCGGAAATCAGAGCAGAAGGATTACCCGTGATGATTGCCGAACCTCTGTCCGCCGCGAACTCACGATACCGTGAGAGCGCTCTTATCAACAGGAAACTGATGAGCCATACGAGCAGAGAGATGAGGAATATGATAACAGTAGCACCTACGTTTCTGTCCCTACCACCAGTGCGAAAGAGAGAGGAGTAAAAGGAGAACCGCATTACAAACCATGCTACGGTGGATAAGAAGCTTGCAACTGTTATCACGAGCACATCACGGTTCTTAACATGGGTGAGCTCATGCCCCAGTACGCCCTCCAGCTCCTCATTGTTTAATCTACTCAACAGCCCTGTTGTGACTGCGACGACCGCTTTCTTCTGACTCCTGCCGGTAGCAAAAGCATTGGGTATCGGCGTATCAATGACCGCGACACGGGGCTTCGGTAAATTTGCTATGTTACATAACCGCTCTATCATCGTATGTAATTCCGGTCTCTCCTCCCTCGATACTATCTTCGCTCCAGTGCTCCAGAGAACGAGCCTATCAGCGAAGTAATACTGAGCAAAGAGGAATATCGCAGCGATTACCAGCAGAGGAAAGAACTCCACAAACCGTGATAAAATTGTAATAAACGCAAGATAGACGAGCATCAATAAGCCCGTGGTTAGTACCATCCTCACTGCCAATCCCATATCCTTCCCGTACCATGCCTTCTCCTTTCTCTTCATAGCTCTCTTACCTCCATACTCCTTATTCTATCTTTCACTGAGGATCTATAAATATATAAAGTTGAAAGTTTACCACAAAGCTAAAAGCTCATTAAACTGTATTCCCATCAATGATTGTCTATTCTCCCATAATATAAAACTATAAAGCCACATCCGCACCACCCCGGATTGGAATTCGAGGTATCCCTTCCCTTGTGTGTTGCTTGCGCTTGTCTTTTTCGTTCTTTTTATTTTAACTTGTAGATTCTCATTTTCTCATTATCGAACACTTTCTCAAATCCTTCAACATTGTCGCCGTAAATCATTTTCAACCCGACTGTTTCTCTCTTTACTACTTCTCTTCTTTCTATACTCTCGATGGTGAGATTTCCGGTGATGTAATCGTCGGGCTCGTTTCCAGAAGCCAAGACTATACAAGGGAATTTCCATATATCATCAGGATAGACCACAAGCGCATAATCAGCTCCGTACTTTCTCGCAATTCTCATGGACTCATTGGAATTTTCAGCAATAAAGAAGTTGGCAACGTCCCTGACCTTATCCTCTGACTCAAAAGGATACCATAGCTCATATTCAATTTTCCTCCATGGTCGCCCAGGGGAATTATAAGGAGCAATAGTCTCTTTAATATTCTCAGAAGCTTCTTTTATTACTACTTTCCTGTGACTGATCGCTTGTATGCCGTCTGCATAGTCCCACCATGCCAGAACGGTTGCATTACCTTCGGTGTTATTAGTCAGCCATTCATAGCCTTCTTCGCCCTTTGGTCCTCCAATATGCCACTTTACAGCCTCCAGGTTACAGAAATCCAACCACATCCCTGTTATTGCAATTGCCATTATCGCTACAGCTACAGCCGCAACACCTATAACGATTTTTCGTTTCATTTTTTCTATTCTCAATTTATCTGCTTTGGATAGTTAAACCATAGGGTATACCCTAAATAAATAGTAACCCACTCTCCCGTCACCAATAAGCAAGCTCTCTTACACCTATCCCTATGCCTTTCGCCAGATGTATGAGGTAGGAAGCTAAAAGGAAGGTACGACACACCCACTTTTTTCAACACTTCTGACTGTATATTGATGCAAACGTTTCAAACAAGGCGCATTCTTCGCGATACCGTTCTACATCGGGTATTTTTCAGCCTGCTTGCCGTCTTCTTTGCTCTTCCAGAGCTGGTTTCATTTCAGTTCTTCCATTAAGTTTTTAGATGTGTCGATACAAAGGAATGAAATGAATAGAATTGCAGAAATTGTAATAAGAGCACAAATATGATCCTGATCACTTACCCAGGCATTCTAAGAAAGGGTCTTCGGGTGTATCCTTCACCGTCTGGTAGACGATGAACGTCTCTGTCCTCTCAACAGCACCAAATGAGTGCATTCGCCTTATGAACTCCGTCATCTCCTTCTTATCTCTGAACAGGAGCTCGAGGAAGAAGTCAAAGCGCCCAAATAGTAGTTGGATCCGCCTTACATTCTTGCTTCGACGCAGGAACTCCGCCAATTCGTTCCTCAGTCGCTCTTCAGGCTTCACAATCAGCAGTACGTAAGCCATAAACTCAAATCCCAGCTTATCAGCATCCACACATACGGAGAAGCCCTTAATTATACCCTCTGAGCACAACTTCTGTACTCGTTCAAAAGCTACCTGCCTGCTTATCCCGCATCTCCTACCAACCTCGGAATAAGATAGCCTGCCGTTCTCTATTAATGTCCGTAAAATACATCTGTCTTTATCTCTCAGTTTCATCTCTATGAATTCTCTTTATTATATTGCAATTAAATTAAAGTTCAATATGTTTCTCTGCCCATTCAAGCAACCTCCTGCTATTTTTAATTCAATGAGCCTGTCCCGCAAATCATTCTTAGTAATTGTATAGCCCACTTCAAACAAAGCACATTAACGAGCAATTTTTTGGGTTCGTCGTAGACATCTTTTCCCTGTAACCGTCACGTGGCGAAGACGGAAGCGATGTATTGGTAATATTCGGCATCGGCACCGATCTCCGAATCTAAAAATACCCATGATCGTCCGCATGAGCACATGCTCCCTGATAAACTGCTCACTGAGATTGTTTGTTGACTCCATACATGGATAAAGCATGCACGTATACCAGTTCCCCCAGACCATTCCTGATTCAAACTTCAGGAAAGTTTGATCAAAATGCTTTGCCATCTGCCATTTCGCTATCCCTCACTTCTTTCTGCCGTTTCCGCTCTTCCATGGATGCCGATAGGTCTTTACCGAGGAACTCTTTTAGCACCTTGAATTTTTTATGAAAGGCTTCTGACAGCTCCTTACCCCTGGTTGTTCAACGAACGTGTCTACTTCCCTTATCAGGTGCGCCCAGCATCGCTGTATGACAGGGATGATTATAGGCACGCCAGCCATCGACAACACCCGCACCATTGATGTCCAAGCCGAAAAATTCACGTAAAACGTCCTCACCCCTCGACGGTCTGATCGCTACCACCACTTCGTCATCAGGCGTCCTGAAAGTCCAGAGCCAGTAGTTTTTATTGAGAACCCGCATTCCCGTCACGTCCATATAAATCCACCTTGCATTTCTGATTTTATTGATATTCTGGAGATAGACAGTCTTGCAGGCTGCTCCTACACGGAGGATACATCTTGAATGCCCTTAGGTGTGATCACAAAGGCATTGAGATGGAAAGCAAAATCTTTGATTCTGCGAAGAAGAAGAACACCGCGGAGGCTAAATTTCAACATTATCAGATATACAGGTAGATTCACGCCGAATCTACCCTTTTGAGGCATTCCGCGTCCTTTGCGGTGAACCCATGACCGCAGTCACGGCATTGCATTTATACTTGTGACATACTTGTGACGATTTTCGCCAGGAAAAGGAATTAAAGTAGTTACGGTTATAGATACATCAAGGATGGAAATAATTGGAGGGAGGAAGGAGGAAGGAGCGGCGAAGATGAGTGAGAATCAGATGAAGGTTAGATATGATCCAGATTCGGGTATTCCTATATTTGTTGATAAAGGAGGGGGATATTGAGAATACCACCGAAGTCAGCTAGGATTTGTTCGTGGCGTATGATGAGAAAAAGAACATAGTGGAAATAGAGTTATGGAGGGCGAGGAGAAACTTGTTTGGCGAAATATTGAAATATTTGAACAGGATAACAGATTGGACATAATGGGAAAATAAGAAACTGTCTCTAAAAAACATTCCCATTGTTTTTCTTTTTCCTAAAAAGAAAAAGCGTGTGATGCCTGAAATAAAAGATGTTCTGGAGTGAATATGCGAGAAATAAGGAGAGAAGAATGTGTGGGAATCGGAAATGGTAGGAGAGTTTATGGTGAGGGGATTTGAACAGAAACTTATGGAGCTATATGAAGATTTTAAAAGTGGTGAATGCACTTGGGCTATCTTGCAGAGCAAGCCGGAATAAGCATCTGGGAAGCATACGACATCCAGGAAAAGAATGGATTGAGAACTACAAATTCCATGATTATAAGAGAATGGAAGAACAAAAATATGAGGCAGTTTAAGATGAAGTCAAACACACTCAAACACTTCCCAAACGACCTCGCACTCGTTGTCCCCTTCACCCTTTTATGCATTTTATTCGTACTAATCTCACCCCTAACCGAAATTTCGCCAATAAGGGTCATCTTTGGTTTACCCCTGGTTCTCTTCCTACCCGGCTACGCTTTAATCGCTGCATTATTCACACGAAGAGATGATCTGGATGCGATAGAGCATATTGCACTAAGCTTTGGATTGAGTATAGCAATTACCCCCCTGTTGGGTTTGGCATTGAACTACACGCCATTTGGAATACGTTTGATACCTGTTCTTATCGTTCTTTCAGTATTCACTGTTTCACTTGCCTTAGGTGTGTATGCAAGGAGAAGCATGATTCCAGAAAGGGATAGGTTTGTGGTTGAGCCCCACATTGCAAAATTCTTCAAAAGCATGAAAGAACCGTTTAAAGCCACTGATACGAAAATAGATAAGATGTTATCGGTCTTTCTGATCATTTCAATTGTACTTGCAATCTCCATGACCGTTTACGTGATAGCAACGCCCAAAGAAGGTGAGAAGTTCACTGAGTTCTATATCCTCGGTCCAAATGGAACGGCAAGTGATTATCCCACAAATCTAAAAGTAGGAGAAGAGGGCAAAGTTATTATAGGCGTTGTGAATCACGAATATGCTAATGTATCATACTGGCTGGAAGTGAAACTTAATGGAGAAGTTATAAGCGGGAAGAGCATTGAGTTAATGCATAATGAGACATGGGAAAGCCCTTTTACGTTCAAGGCGAAGAAAAAGGGAAAAGATCAGAAGTTAGAGTTCTTATTATACAAAAACCCTTTTAGCAAAAGCGTTTACGGAAAAGGAGAAATTAGGGGAGAGGTGTATCGTTCACTTCACCTCTGGGTTGATGTCCAATAAACAGGTAATATGCTATGCTCTTCGAACACTGGGTGTACTCGGCTGCAATTGCAATACTCGTTGGCATGGTCTATTACCGACTCACCGACAGAGATTATTCCTGGTAACTCCCTCCTCCACTCACCAATAAACAAGCTCTCTCGCACTTATCTCCATGCCTTTAGACAACTGTATGAGGTAGAAAGCTAAATAGAAGATACGACACACTCTCTTTTCAATACTTCTACCTGTATATTGATGCAAACGCTTCAATTCAAGCGTATTTTTCACAATATCGGATAATACCACGATTCTGCTCCGTTTTTCTTTGAACGTTTCCCACTTCTCGATTAGCCCAAGGAATTCTTGCCAGATCTGATCTGATCTTATTCCAAATGTCAAGCAAATAACCCTTTCCAGCCCATATCATATATCGAGCGGTGGAACGAGATTTGCATCAATCTTACTCATATTTGTATTCATCCCTGGATAAATATAAATGATTGTAATAACGAAAAATCGATTAATGGTGGTGATATAATTCTTCATTGAGTTAGAACCCATATCACAGATGATTACATCGCACATACTCATCTTTTTCGCGCTGTGTATGTGTAGCTTTTCAATGAGTGGAATAAGTATAATTGCACCATTCGGGCATCCATCGTAGAGTTCATAACCTGATAGCTCGTAATTCTCGGCGTCTATCGCAACGATCAGCTTAAAACCAACATAATACCCTTCAGAGGGGTAATAAGACCATTTGTATTTTTCTTACACCCATAAATGTTTTCAGCTTCTCATTATCTTTTAATTCCGATATAAAATCGGAATAGCTCATTTCAAAGAGATCTGCAACCATAATGAGTCTCATTATGTCTATAAACCGTTCTACATCGGGTATTTTCAGCCTGCTTGCGGTTCTTTTGCTTTTCCAGAACCAATGGCTTCAAGATTGTAGGTACTTTGAGGGGAGGTTATTCATTAAAATACCATCGCCATTCCGTTGTCACATTGGTTTTAACAGGTGCAGGTGGTGGCGTCGGCTTTGATTCCCATCTTTCAACAGTGCCGTTGGCGCGGGTGATGACGATTGAGATGCTTTCACTAATGTGATGTGCTCGCTGCTTCTTATATTAACATGAGCATGAGACCGAACAGGCTGTTGGTGAATTATTGTCATCACTCGTTTATCATTCAAAAGTCTCATGGTCTTGTCGCTTTGCATCTTAGACTGTTTCTCAGCGTACCAATTTTTAAAGCCAGGAGCCTTGCAAATTCCTTTTGCATAATCAAAGTCACACTCCGAGCTGCAGCCAAGAATGCACTAAGATTGTATTTGAAAGCATCTTGGTCAGATTGTCTCTCCTTCATTTGTTCCAAGAAGTACCTCGCCTCGAGTAGCTTCTCTCTGGTATCTGTTGTCATAACCTCCACTCCTTAGATAGCATTTCGCCTAATGTTTGGTAGGTATGCGAAGCCCGTAAGGGTTTGGATGAGCGAAGCGAACCGCATACGCACCTGTTATACGCCCAGACGACAGAAAGGAGGAGAGTACAACGGGGCGAGGCACGAAGTGACGAAGAGTCATGGAGGAATAGATATATTTCAACTAATTGATAAATTAGCCAACGATTCAATAGCATAATATGTATACTCTAATGTAGATATTCCAATCGACCCTCTTGAGAATCCTCCATTGTTATTTTGACATCCCATTATAAATTTAACACATTGAGATATGTAATGTGGCTTATAATCTAATAAATTACTCGTCATTACTCCGGCATGTATATGTTCAATGAACGAAGGTGCGGTGTTGGGTACATTCACGAAGCCATAAACAGGGCTTTCACAGCGTTTAATGTACGATTTAACCCCTAAAGAATCTATTTCATAATCCAACCAGTTCAGAATCGATAATGCTTGAAAAGTTTCAATAAGCGTAGAATTAGTATTTCCAAAACCGTTATCGTCATTCCTGAAAGTGAGAACAAAATTTATTAAATCTCTCTTAAGTTTGTCATCCAGTTCAATTTTTAGTCTGAAGCACAAATCCATCAGATACCACAAGGGTTTAAAAATTGAAATAACTTCAACTGGTAGTTTATTAACATTATAAAAATTGATGTTATTTAGGATATATGCTCTTGGACTCGATATCGGCTTTTCGTTTAACAATAATAAACTCTTAATTGAATAATACGCTGAGTAAATACTGCTATATGATCCATCTTTTTTTTGTAGATTTTTCAGATAGAACACGGTATCATCGTCTTCAATGTCAATACCCAATAAATTCAGGATAGATAATGCATAATAGGTATCTGAAGCATTCGGTTCTTCTAATCTATAAAAACAAAATCCACCCTCTACACACCTACATCTGGTTACGTAATTAATAGTCCGCTCCTTAACCACATCAACATACATAGTCGATACTTATAGTTTCAGAAGTCATCAGCTTTTGAAAGCGGTTAAAGGTGGACTTCATCACCTGTTAGCCTAGTAGTTTTAATAATATATTAATAGTATAGCAACCTTACCAAACGCTCTTACTCCATGATTGCGTATAACGTTTCGAGCGTATCTGAAGTTTCCCGAAGGAGAATTTTGGTAGAGGTGCGAAGCACCGAAGTCAGATACGCTCTGTTATACGCCGTGCCAGATATACTTAAGCAAACATATTTATCTTCTACTTTCATAATACTTCTTTTTCTTTCTCGCCGTATCAAAAAATGAGGGATCATTTTCATAGGACTCAACCAACCAATCAACAAATTCTTCACTATATTGAGGCCCTCCATATTTGGGTTTATAATAAAAATCAGGTCTTAACTCATTTATTCCGTAAACTCTTCTAACGCATAAAATATCATATTGATTGACTATCTTTTTGCCTCTTAGTTTCTTGTTCACGTTTTCTATTACTTCCTTTTGTCTGTATGGGTAGGTACTATCTGGGGTTTCTAATTTATAAGCAGGGGCTTCTTTGTTGTTTGTTATTCTCACTGGTATCGCATCAGAACGTATAGACATTTTTACGTCTGGGGGTAATACTTGGACTACGTGCCCAATAGGAGCACTCACAACTTTTCTGACACCACTTAACCATGATTTTCTGATCTCCTCAAGTCTTCCTTCAATAACTCTTGATAAATCATTAGAATCTCCTGGCTCACTTTTAGCTCCGTGTCTAAAGTATATCGTTCCTTTACTGAAAACTGTTTTTTGGCGTCCGCCGTCTATGTTATATGTTCCAGGTCTAGTAAAAATCATTGGCAAAGAAACGCCAAAAATTATGAGAACCGCTATTTTCTTTCCATCTCTTTTAAATTCTTCTATTTCAAATTCTGAAAATTGTTGATTCGTGTATTTTGCTATTTTATCGGTGATTTTCGCAGGATCCAGATCTAAAATAGATGACACATCATACTCAGAAGCTTTCCCATGATTATTAACACCAAATATTATCGCTCCCCCGCCTGAGTTAGCTATTGCTACTATATCTTTTATCTTTTATAACCTTAACTCCGCATCATTTAGGGAATAAGTTTAACTCAAGTTTCTCGTCCAGCTCCCTAACCTTTTTTGGAACCTCGGACATCAGTTCTTTGTCTCCATATTCCACTTTGTAGACTTTGGCATATTCATCCATCAAATCCATGGGAGATACCTTGTTTAGCATTCCTTTCTCTCTCAGCATGCACTGCAACTTGCAGTATCCGTAAAGAGAAAGGAAGGACACAAATAAATGACCAAATACGCTCTCATTGTCCTGTAAATACATTTTATCTGCGTTCAGCACGTTTTTGTATACGTCGAAGGCTTTCTCCACTCCTTCTCTCTGCTTGTACATCAGGAAGATATCCTTTGGTTCTTTATCTAGATCAGAGATGATAAGGATTTTGCCTGCCCTCTTCAACCCCTTTTCTATCTCTTCCTTGCTGATTTTGCCTTTATCATGCTTTTTATATAGGGTTATTTCCTCTTCAGCTCTCAGGGTGACGTCCTCGAAGAGGTAGAGGTAGTAGCTCTTCTTTTTCCTTTCACCTTTAATCTCTTTCCCGGTTTTACCGCACTTTATGAGTCTTTCCCTGTAGAAGAAATGGTCTTTAACATCTATTTCTTCTTCGTAAAGCTTGCTATTCCTTCTAGCAGGAATAACAAAAGATGCTTTGTCCAACAGGAACTTTACCACCCCCATGGAGAAGAAGCCCCTGTCCAGCATAAGGATTACGTGGGAATCAATCTCCTTCACACTATTGTAGATTGAAGTTATATCTCTGACTGAACCGGGTAAAGCCTTTATCATCGCCGGTAAACCATCCGAGGAGTATAGTAATGCAATGTTGATCTGGGGGATGTGTATCTTGTCCTTGTTGTACCCCACTTCAGCGAAATTGATGGCTGACCTGGTGAAAACTACGCTCAAGTCATAAACAAAGCTCTCCCCCTTCATCAACTGATTGAAGACAGCATTCTGCCCTTCCCTGTCCAATCCGACTTCTCTCAACACTGTTGACAGCTTCTTGGGGTTCAAGTTGGGCGATAAACCCTTCATGTACAGTTTCTCCCACACAGCCTTAACCCTCTTCAGAGGGACGTAATCCATAACTCTCACCAACGCAAGGGCGTATATCTCCTCCCAGCTCTCAAATACCTTGAGAGAAGGAACAATATCCTTCATAGCCTCCTGAAGTAACACAGCATTCCCATACTGCTTTACAGTGACCCTTTTCTCCTTCTTTTCTCTCAAACCATCCCTGCTTAACTTCCCTATGTATGTAGATTTCTTTCTTCTCTTCTTCGCTTTCTTATCCCAGTAAGTCGTCGACCTGTAGACATAATAACTGTTTGCCTGCTTCTTTATCTCGATCCCCTTCTCCCCACTCTCCCTCTGTTTCTTAACCCAGTCCTTAACCCATTGCTCCATGTATTCCCTATAGGGAATAACACTATACATAGTTTTCTATCCGCTAGAATCTCCGATCAAAGAATAAAGGTTTAGCGGGGGAATATCCAAAAAGTTAAACCCTAAAAATGGAAGAGTTAAGGTTAATAATTATATTTCTCTAAATAAAATATCTGTAATATTCGTAGCCACAATTTCACATAACTTCGGTATATCCGCATTACTGCATAAATAACTCCCATTTGGTATTATATCTGCAATGCGTATATCCTTCCATTTTGGTGTTATATCCGCAATATTGCGCATATACATCCCTCTGGATGAAACTCCCATTTCCTCGATTTTCCTTCCTTACATCGTTTTACGCCTCCTCCATTCTCTTTCTCACACAAACTATCAAACTATCTAATGGACTGGGATGCACCCTTCTATCAGTCGTTTTGCCCACTTCAGTTTCTTCCTCTTCCTTTCGGTTACTTGCGTATCCTCGAAATCAAACCCTAAAAGCTCTATCCGCCTCGCACCAAACTCCTTCGCAATGAATACACAGCGGTCACCATCAGTGAATCCCCCGAAGTTGAAGATATTTGAGGAGGCGTGCCCATGAGGAGTTATCGGACTGCTCTGGGCTGTGCATATCACATTCGCATTCAGTGCAGGCAGTACCTTCTTCAACATCTCTATATTGTCACCATGTGCATGCACAATGACTATCGAACTGAGTCTGTTTGCATATATTATATCAGGGATATATCCATCCAGGTCACTAACAATGACATCAGGTAATATGGCATCGCGAACGAGAACAGAAGTGGCACCGTCCGCGGCGATTATAACGCGTCCGCGCTGTGAAGGTTCGCGTTCGAGCCCCTTAGCCTTTATGTCATCTTCCAAACAGGGTGCATTACCACATACTATCGCTTCTTTACCATTTATTCGCTCTTCTAACTCATTCTGTACCCTCAAGCTATTTATAGCTCTATGACCCATAATTTCTGATGCTATTCTCATCGCTTCTTTATCTCTCTCTTCATCAAACCCAAAATCTTTCAGTATCTCCTCGTATATCGAGCGCCAATCACTGTTCCGCATTATCTTAATAATAGTAATAAATGATACATTGAGAGTATGTATATTAGTTAAAAGAATACATTAAGCAAATGGCAGGAGATACAGATACTGAGGTAAGCGGGACAGAGCAGAAGAGAGGGAAAGTAGTGCAGGTTATCTGTGGCTGCGGGCGAATGGGCTACGCAGTGGCAAAGGAATTGAAGCGGTGTGGTATTGATGTCGTCATTGTGGATATAGATGATAAGAAGGTGGAACTGCTGAAAGAAGAGGACTTCATTGCGTTCGTGGGGGATATAAGCGACCCGGATACGGTAGAGGTTATAAAAAGCGAGGGTACGCCAGAAGTGGTCTTTATCATGAGCAGCAATGGCGAGGTGAACAGGAAGGCGGCGAGGAATATAAAGGAGAAGTTACCAGATGCTCAGCTTGTAGTGCGAGCGATTGAACCGGGGGATAAAGAGGCACTGAAGGAGCTGGATGTGGATGTGATTCTTGCTATACCAGATCTGACAGCGAAAACAGCACTGGACTATCTGGAGCGGATGAGGTTCAGGAAGAAGGCGAAGAAATTAACGCAAATAATAGGCGAGATAAAGAAGAAGCCCGACGGTAAGTTAGGTATTATCGTCCATGACAGTCCAGATCCTGACGCAATAGCTTCCGGACTCGCACTCAAGCAGATAGCAAGGCAGGTAGGAGTACCAGCGGATATACTCTACAGGGGCGAGATAGGACACCACGTGAATCGCGCATTTGTGAACATCCTGGGGATAGAGATGCGGAGGATAGAAAGAGAAGATGATTTGCGAAGCTATGAGAAACTGGCACTGGTTGACGCCTCTGTTCCTGGCGCTAACAATCCATTAACCGATAAAAATGACGTGTCTATTATCATAGATCACCATGTAGCGAACGATAAGGGTAAAGTGCATGCCGAATTCATAGATATACAGACAGATAGTGGTGCAACATCAACGATGATGACGAGGTATCTGCGTGAGCTGGGTATACCGGTAGACAAAATTCTTGCAACTGCGTTATTACATGGTATAAGGACAGATACAAGTGGATTTAAGCGAGAGACACACCCGGCAGATTTCTATGCCGCGGCATTCCTGCATTTGAGGGCAGATAAAGAGCTATTAGATCAGATAGAGACGCCTCCCATGTCCACAGAGATGTTGAATGTGGTGGGGGGTGCGATACAGCATAAGAAGATAAAGGGGAGTTATCTGATCACGAGTGTGGGGGTAGTAGCGAATCGCGACGCCATACCGCAGGCGGCGGATTATCTGCTCAATCTGGAAGGGATATCAACGGTGGTGGTGATAGGGCTATGCGAGGACATGATATGCGTTTCAGGGCGGAGTAAAGATATAAGGGTGAATATAGGAGATGCTTTTGTACGCGCGTTCGGGGATATCGGCTCAGCGGGCGGGCATGCTACGATGGCTGCGGCACAGTTGCCACTGGGCATCTTCAAGGGTGTAAAGGACAAGGAGACGATAATGCAGCTTGCGGAAGATGCGGTATCAAGGCGGTTCCTCTCGGTGATGAAGGAAGAGAAGAGCGAATAGATAAAAAATTTATATACGCACCATCTGTGCGTGCGGTACACCTTCGATGAATATCACATTTGCCTCTTCGATGAAGGAATTGGCAAGTGCACATCTTACCGCCCTTTCTCCAACCAGATTCGCAATCGTTGCCTGCCTCAGATTCGCAATCACTTCGCGCTCGGTTACTGCTTCACCTTTATAAAAGGATTCTGATACCTCAAGACTGAGCTCACCCTCCTCTAAACGCCTCCCTATCAGCTCGCTATCGCAAACCGCCACGAGCACATCGAGCCCGAGTTCGTACCTCTTTATGTATATATCCCCCCGATTATGCACAATAGTAATGAAAAAGAGAAGGTAAAAGAAAAAAGTTTGGTATGAAGGTATAATGGAATAAAGCTATACAAAGAAAAGGAACTAAAACTTTTAGTGTAGAATGAATAGAATGGATATAGGAATAAAGGAATAAAGAATATATCTTTACATCTTATGTTATGGGCTCGTAGCTTAGGCTGGTTGGAGCGCTCGGCTGATAACCGAGAGGTCCGGAGTTCAAATCTCCGCGGGCCCATAAAGGGGGTAAATGAAGGATATGAGTATTGAGACGAGGGAGATATTGATCTCACCGGATTCGAAGGTAACACCGGCGCAAATGAAGGGCAAGATTCTGGCGATACTTAGTGGCTCGAACAGGAGTATCAAGGTGAAGGAGACATGTTATGGTGCATTAGTGGAGGGAGAAGCGGACGAATTGAAGCAGATAATAGATGAAGTGAGAGAGATGGACAGGAATGGTATCTACTCGAAACCGCGAGGCTTTCCTATTGGTGACCCGCGAATATGCCGTGCCACGAGGCGAGGAGGTCCGAGACCCGGTTTCCATCAGCTTGAACTGGAACACTCGCTCTTACCAAAAGTAAGGAGAGCACTGGATAAGATAGAAGGTGAATAAGGATATGTATGTTGGGGAGGCACTGATAGGGGAAGGTCCAGAGGTTGCTCACATTGATCTTATGATAGGGGACAAGTATGGACCTGTAGGAATGGCATTCACAAATGCCCTCAGCCAGTTATCTGTCGGGCACACTCCGGTATTCGCAGTGATAAGACCGAATCTACCAGTAAAACCACCTACATTGATCGTACCGAAAGTGACGGTGCAGAACATGAAGGATGCGGATAAGATATTTGGACCTGCACAGAGTGCAATAGCGAAAGCGGTAGCAGATTCGGTGGAGGAGGGGATAATACAGGCGGAGAAAGCGGAGGATCTCGTGGTGATTGCAAGTGTGTTCGTGCATCCCCAGGCGCGTGATTATAATAAGATATATCGGTTCAACTATGGGGCAGCGAAATTAGCGATAAAGAGGGCGATGACCGGCTTCCCGGATGTAAAGAAGGTGCTGTACGAGAAGGACAGGTCACGACATCCTGCCCTGGGTATGAAAGTGACGAAGTTGTGGGACCCACCATATCTGCAGGTTGCACTGGACATACCAAATTGGGGGCATATGGAGCAGGTGATAAAGGCATTGCCACGGAATGACCATCTGATTATAGAGGCAGGTACGCCATTGATAAAGCGATACGGAGTGGATATAGTGGGTAAGATAAAGGAGATAAAGCCCGAGACGTTTGTGATTGCCGATTTGAAGACGCTCGATACCGGTAATCTGGAGGCGAGAATGGTTGCGGACTCTGGTGCTGATGCAGTAGTAATCTCAGGTCTGGCACCGCTTCGGACAATAGAGAAAGCGATAGAAGAAGCGAAGAAGACAGGCATTTACTCCAGCCTGGATATGTTGAATGTGAGAAGTCCGATAGAGCTGCTAAAAGAGTTGAGCATAGGAGGACTAATGCCAGATGTTGTGGAACTGCATCGTGCGATAGACGTTGAAGAACTGGGAGAACAGCATGCGTGGGGGAATATAGAGGAGATAAAACGTATAGGTGGTGGGATTCTGGTTGCGGTTGCAGGAGGGATAAGGGAGGAGAATGCACCTGAGGCATTGAAGGGCGGTGCAGATATACTGATTGTGGGTCGTGGTATAACAAATTCAAGGGATGTGGAAGGTACAGCGAGGCGATTCCTGAGATTGATGAAGGAGGAGATAGACCAGTACCGGGTGATGACCGATTTCTGATATCTATCAGATATTATGAGGCTGATTTTCGTGATGGACCTGCTCAACGGCATGGTGGTACATGCAAAGAGGGGGGCACGTGAGAAATATCAGCCGGTTCATCTTTTCAGTTCGATTGTCAGCACATCGGAGCCCGGGCAAGTCATAGAGAAGATAAAACCTGCTGCTGTTTATATCGCCGACCTGAACAGGCTGATGGGTAACGGTTCCAACCGGGAGATACTGGATGAGTTGAGACATAGGTACAGAACAATGTGGATGGCGCTGGATTATGGTATAAAATCCATAGCGGACATCGGAGATATAATTGATATAGCTGACAGCATCATTCTGGGTACAGAAACAGCATCACTGGATTTGATTCGTGAAATAGCTTCTAAATCCTCATCAGCCTCCTTAACTATACCTGTGACCGTGACTGTGAGTATAGACCTCTTCAATAAGGAGGTACAGACCTCTGATAGGAGAATGAGGATAGACCCTCTGAGCTTGATAACGGAGTTAAATTCTTATCCAATTCGGGATATTATCTTACTGGAACTGGACAGAGTGGGCACGGGGATAGGCGTAGACTTTGATTTCCTCGCTCGCGCTGTAGAATGCTCTGAGCATGATATCCTGTGCGGTGGTGGTGTGAGAAGTTGTGAAGACCTCTACAAAATGGAGGATATAGGAGTAAAGGGTGTACTTGTTGCTACTGCCATCCATAATGGTACAATTCCGGTCTCTTACCTGCATTAATTGCTATTGCTATTGCTATTGCAATGGATGAGGGTGAGACATTTCAGGAAGCGGTATTGAAGTTAGTGATGCAGATACCGAAGGGCAGAGTGACGACATACGGTAGAATAGCCAACGAAGTAAAGGGTTCAGTACATGCCGCCCGTGCAGTTGGACAGGCACTTGCGAAGAATCCCCACCCGGGGGTTATACCCTGCCATCGGGTGGTGCGAAGTGACGGTGATATAGGGGGTTATAGTCAGGGTATAGCGAAGAAGATAGAGCTACTGAGAGCAGAGGGGATAGAGATAGAAGGTAGAAAGGTGAAGAAGATCAATGAGGTACTTTTTCAGTTTTCCAGTGTTGGGAGAGGATGAGATTCGTAACTGATAGAATGTTGGGGAAATTGAGCACGTGGTTGCGTATCCTGGGCTACGATACAGTATATGCGGCGGACCTGGATGTTAAAGATGATGAAGACCGATTTATAGTCACATTCGCGGAACGAGAGGGGCGGATATTGCTCACACGTGATAGGGATATGATAAGAGAAGCAAAGCGGAGGGGTATTCGATATGTGTATGTGAAAGGCGGAGAGGTGATGGAACAGTTGAAGGAGTTACTTCACCATAAAATCGACATAAATCTTGAACCCGTACCGCGTCGGTGCAGCACCTGCAATGGTGAGCTCAGAAAGGTGAAGGACGGGGAAGAGGCTATGCTACTGGCTAAGAGCTATGTTCCAGGAGATAAAATAGGGAAGTGGGAGTTCTGGGTCTGTAATAGCTGTGGCAGGATATACTGGAAAGGCTCTCACTGGCTAAATATGCGTGAGAGACTGAAAGGGCTGAGATAAAATATACTTCGCTCCATTATTATTATCACTATCCATACCTGCAAAAGGCAAAAAGGCAAGAGGTAAAAATAGAAAAATACTTAATATGGAAAAGACAGATTGAGAGATGACGGTGGATAAGAGCATGAAGAAGGAGAAAGCAGCGGAATCTGTTGTATCAATGGTGAAAGATGGCATGGTGGTTGGTCTTGGTACGGGCTCTACAGCGGAACTGGCGATAATGAAGCTGGGAGAGCGTGTAAAAGTAGAGGAGCTTGAGATTCTCGGTGTCCCTACTTCGCTCAGAACCGAGATGGTCGCGATAGAATCCGGTATTCGCGTTACCACGCTCTCTGAGCACCCTTCGCTCGATATCAGCATAGATGGTGCGGACCAGGTTGATTTACAGTTAAACCTGGTAAAGGGCGGCTGGGGCTCGCATACAAAGGAGAAGATAGTATCATACGCGGCGAAGAGGTTTGTTATCTGCGTTGATGACAGCAAAATGGTGAAACGCTTGAATAAGCCGGTTCCTTTGGAGGTATTGCCATACGCAGTGAAGGTGGTCGAGGCACAGGTGAAGCAGCTTGGCGGTGTTCCCGTCCTGAGGCAGGATGGGAATAGAGGCGGTTATTTCATCACAGAAGGAGGGAACCTGATATTGGATGTGGATATGGGGACTATAAATAATCCAGAGGAGATGAGTATGGCTCTCTCTTCGATCGTTGGCTCTGTTGAGCATGGTATCTTTACCAATGCTTCGGAAGTGCATGTGGGTGATGATGAAGGTGTGGAGATATTAAAGAAATAAGGGAAAGGAAATGAGATTGTTGGTAAGTCCGAAGGATTTGGAAGAAGCGAAGGCAGTGATTCAGGGTGACGCGGACATAATAGATGTGAAGAATCCATCTGAGGGTTCTCTGGGTGCGAATTTTCCCTGGGTTATCAAGTCAGTAAAGGAGCTGGTTATGAGTGAGTGTGGTGAAGCGGTAGAAGTGAGCGCAGCGATAGGGGATTTCGATTATAGACCAGGAACTGCTTCTTTAGCTGCATTAGGTGCTGCATCTGCAGGTGCTGAATACGTAAAGGTTGGTCTTTTTGGGATAAGAGATAAGCAGGAGGCGATTAACCTCCTCTCCGGGGTGGTTAGAGCGGTGAAGAACGTCGCATCCACAAAGAAAGTGGTTTCTGCTTTCTATTCTGACTATAAGCGAATAAATTCGATCTCACCTTTTGAGATCTCTGAGATTGCAGAGGCGGTGGATATAGATGTGGCAATGCTCGATACAGGTATAAAAGACGGGCGTTCAACACTGGAATTCATGAGTGAAGAGGAACTCAGGCGCTTTATTGGAGAATCAAAGGCGCTTGGACTGGAAACAGCACTCGCAGGCTCGCTTAAGTTCGAGGATGTACCCAGGATAAAGAAGATAGCACCCGATATAATAGGTGTCCGGGGCATGGTCTGTGGAGGAGATCGGAGAGCGAAGGTGAGAGAGGACCTGGTACGGAATTTGAAGAGAATGATAGTGGAGTGATATTTTATTTATAATAATGAAGAATACTAGAATTGCCCTCTTCGAAGAGTAGTAAGATAGGATGATTACTATGGGCAAACGGGGGGCAACAGAGAGCCGTATTGTACGGTCCCTGCGGTAGCAACATTTAATTTGATGTGAGCAATGACCGCAAGAGGTAACCACAATACGGTACAATAACATCTAACAACAAAACTTAAATAGATAAAAGCTATTTCTTATGCTGTTTCATAAAGACAAAGGAGGGTATCAGGATGAAGGAAGAGGGTAGTGGCAATAAAGATTTCGAGATAGAGCAGATAAAAGCGAAGAAGATGCGTGAAATGGAAGCGAGAATGAGTGCAATGAGAGGAAATAAGAAAGGTGAGGGGTCAAAGGAGTTAATTGACCACCCCCTGACCCTGGATGATAGCAGTTTTATACCAACCGTGAGGAAATATCCACTGGTCGTGGTAGATTGCTGGGCTCCATGGTGCGCGCCATGCAGAATGGTGTCACCGATAATAGATGAGCTGGCGCGTGAATATGCGGGTAAGGTTGTTTTTGGGAAGCTGAATGTGGATGAGAATCCACGGATTGCCGCTGAGTTCGCTATCATGGCTATACCCACAATGTTCATATTTAAGAACGGCGAGCCGGTGGATGTTATCCAGGGCGCTTTACCAAAACCATATCTCGAAGCGAAGTTGAAGGAATGGATCTGATCCGAGATTCTATCAAGAATGAGCGATGGATGGTCCAAAGCGCGGGGGCAGAGAGATCGAGGTAGGGGTTGAGGTTGAGTTAGAGATAGTGAAGCGATTTGCTGAGCTGGGATATCAGGTACAGCCTGATGTCATTGATTTATTAAGGCAATATCAATTGGAGCAAGGAGTTGGGATCAACGAGATAGCGGAATGGGTGGCTAAATCGCTTGATTCCTCATCCATATTTGTCATCTCCGGAGAGAAGATAGCAGAACTCATCAAGCAACAGCAACAGCATCGAGCACCGAAGCAGAGGCGAGCACCACCCGGAATTGTTAAATCGTTCTCCAATAGTGGTAACAGTGTGCAGCAGGGTGATTTCTTACAGCATTTCATCAGCAGATACGAGGAGATAGGGGGTATAATAAAGAGGAGGATGAATAGTTCCCAGATAAGATTTGTTAGAAATACAAGAACGGACGAAGATGTTTCCGTGGTGGGCATGGTCTCCTCGGTGAACAAAACAGCGAGGGGCAATCTCCTGGTTGATTTAGAAGACCCTTCAGGGCATATCCCGGTGGTCATACCCCCACATAATGAGGTAATTCCTGATGAGGTGATAGGTGTGACCGGTACTCTAACCAGGAGCGGTTATCTGTTTGCCCATAGGCTGGTGTATCCCGATGTCCCGCTCCATAAATCAGCGTCAGCGCAGTCTTCTTTGCCGCTTGCATCCTCATGCGAAGATGAAGAACCTGAGTATGCGCTGTTTATATCCGATATGCATGTAGGTAGCCATACTTTCCGGGAAGATGCATGGGATAGCTTTGTGGACTGGCTGAGAGAAGAAGCCAGGAGCAGAGGTATAGACATCGGTTATCTGATTGTTGCAGGTGATATCGTGGACGGGATAGGTGTATACCCAGGACAGGAGAATGATCTGGCAATTGCAGATATAGAGGAGCAGTATAAGACGGCAGCGCGCTGTCTTCGGCGCATACCCGGTGGTATACACGTGGTGCTTGCACCGGGTAACCACGATGCAGTAAGGAGTGCAGAGCCTCAGCCACCATTGTATGAGGATTTCCAGCGCTTCTTCTCCTCTGATACCTGCTTCGTGAGCAATCCCGCATACATAAAGATTGGTAGCAGAATTGTATTGATATATCACGGTCAATCTTTTGACGACTTCGTTAACTCTGTATCACGCCTGAATTATTCAAAACCTGAAGATATGATGGTAGAGATGCTAAGGAGGAGGCATATAGCGCCGATATATGGTAACAGTGTGTCCATTATCCCGGATGGGCATGATTATGGTGTGATAAACCCCATACCCGATATACTCCATTGCGGACATACACATACAGTTGGAATTGCAAGATATCGTGATGTGCTACTGATAAATTCAGGAACCTGGCAGTCACAGACGCAATATCAGAAGAAGAGAGGTATAAGTCCCGTTGTCGGATGTGCAACACTGGTAGAGCTCTCTCAGATGAAGACAAAAGTGCTGGACTTTGGTAAAGGTAGAGGTAAAGGTAAAGGTAGAGAGGGATAGAGATGAAGCGAGAAGTTGCGAGGCTATGCAATTGGCTCCGTGACAGGGCGTATGGCGAATATGAGAGGATGTTGGAGGAGGAGATACTGGAACGAAGCTTGCCTGAACACGTGGCTATAATCATGGATGGTAACAGGCGATTTGCGAGGAAGATAGGAGTTTCTGCAGAGGAGGGCTACCTTTATGGCGCTGAAGTGACAGAGCGAATGATTGAGTGGTGTTTTGATCTCGGCATAAAGCAACTCACGATATACGCTTTCTCAATCGAGAACTTCTGCCGTACGGAAGAGGAGAAGGAGCAGCTATTTGAACTCATGCGTGCCGAGTTTGAGAAGATAAGTAAGGATGATAGGGTACACCGTCGCGGTGTAAGGGTGAGAGCAATAGGAAATATCAGCTTACTGCCGGCGAGTGTGAGAGAAGCGATAAAGAAAGCAGAGCACGCAACCGAGCGATACAGGAATTTCAGGTTATTTATAGCAGTGGCTTATAGTGGCAGGATGGAGATACTGGATTCAGTACGAATAATTGCGGGCATGGTGAAGAAGGGACTGCTATCCGCATCAGAAATAAATGAGGATACAATATCACAGCATTTGTATATAAGTGAGAGCAAGTTGAGGGATGGGAGTCCATGTACAGGTACAGGTACAGAGGAGGATGTGAAGACAGCAGTGGACCTGATTATAAGGACAGGGGGCGAGATGAGGTTGAGCAATTTTGTGCCATGGCAGGCATTGGGCAACGAATGCGCAGCTTATTTCTGCGCACCTTTCTGGCCAGAGTTCAGAAGAATAGACCTGCTCAGGGCGATAAGAACCTATCAGGAGCGTGAGGAGGAGAGAAAGAGATATACAGTGAAGAGGATGCTAAAATTGGTGAAAACGTTCTCCTGAATCCATATTCAGCACTTCACTTTGGTCCAAGCTTCTCTATCAGGATACTCTTACCGCAGTTGCTACATTTCAATCTATAAGGTCTCCTCCTGAGCGTTACAGTTGATTCCTCCTCTGTTTCACAATAGGGGCACTTCAACCAGTAGTTGAAAACCTTCTCATCCTTCTTGCGCCATAGGAATACCTCGCCTTTCACTTCTCCATCGTTGTCCCTCAGTTTTCGCCGCGTTATGTATGCAAAATCCTTTATATTATCCTTTATCCCGGCTGGTAGTTTCATACAATTATGTCTTCCTTATGGTTATGATTAAGAACACGCCATTTTAATAATACACCTTCATCCATTTTATCAGCACTTATAAGCTCCAGCCTTAGCAGTTCTTCATCTCTTACAAACCCCACACCACCCACCGGCGTTGGTGCGCTCTCGCCCCCTATTACCACATTGCCTACATAGATATAAATCTCATCAACCAGCCTTTGAGAGAGCAGAGACCAGTTGAGCGTTCCACCACCTTCCACCATCAATCTGTTCACACCACGCAGCCATAAAAGATATAATAGCTCTTTCAGGTCCACTTCTTCCCTGCCACAGACCACGACCTCCGTCTCCGCTTTATCTCCCAATCGCCCCACATCTTCTACAATCGCACGTTCTGAGACTGCAATTATTCGCATGCCTGCACCTTTGTTCAGAACTTCAGCGTCTATCGGTGTTCTCGCTTTGCTATCCACGATCACACGGATAGGATTTTCGGGTTTGCCCATTTTCTTGCGTTCGTTTCTCCTCTTTTCTGACTTCACGGTTAGTGAAGGATTATCAGCCAGGACTGTGCCTATACCGACCATGATTGCATCGCTACCCGCTCTCAGTGAATCAACCCTATTAAAGTCTTCCACACCGCTTATCCTGAGCTGTTCTCGTCTCACCGATGACACTTTACCATCCACACTCATTGCCATATTTATAAATACAAAAGGTCGGTGTTTGGCGTTCATGGTCTCGGTCTCAAAATATATCCACATCGACAACGCATTTTGGGCATACAATCTTCTTCTTCACCGCTTCACCGGTAATTCCGGGTGTTGTAATACCCTTTATTCGATGTGCTGGATGCGTATCTTCTATTTTTATCTCTATCGCACAGCTCTCACAGAGAGGAATACCGCAGATACTGCACCTTGTCGTTGCTTCTCGCTTACCACATATACCACATGACATGTCTTTTTCTTCTCCCCCGTCATTTATCTCTCTTTGCTTTATTAGCTTTAATCAGTGATTCTATTTTTTATTTTATAGTTATGGTACGAGGAGAAAGGATGAGGATTCGACCCACATTGAAGGATCTGGAGGAATATAAACCTGGGGAATTGATAAAAGGGGCGATAAAGCTGAGCTCGAATGAGAATCCTCTGGGTACCAGTGGGCAGGTAATAACGGAGATAATAGAGAAGATAGAGAGCGGTGAGTTGGACCTTAGCCTGTATCCCTGGGAGGGTGACGAAGCGGAACTTAAGAGTGCAATTGCAGCATATCTTGAAGTGGAAGAGGATAGAATAGTCATAGGTGCTGGTATAGATGGTGTTCTTGATACATTGGTGAGGATATTCATGGGAGAAGGTGATGAGGGGGTAATACCAATTCCTACTTTCTCGCTCTATGAATCGCTTATAAAGATAGCGGGAGGTACGCCAAGATACGTAAAAAGAGAGAAGGACTTCAGTATATCGCTGGATGAGCTAATATCAGCATGTAACGATAGAACAAGGATGATATTCCTCGCTTCCCCGAACAATCCAACCGGTAACAGTATTAAGGAAGAGGACGTGCATGCAATTGCAGCAGCAGTTCCTGAAACAATGGTCATTATAGATGAGGCGTATGCGGAATTTGCACCTTCTTCATTCTCGATGGTGAAACATGTGCGTGGGGATGAGAATATGAACATAGTGGTATTACGGACTTTCTCAAAGGCTTTTGCACTCGCGGGTCTCAGAGTTGGCTATGCTGTGGTTCCAAAGTGGCTCACCGGTATCTATAAACGTGTCGCAATGCCCTTCTCAGTTAATAGCATCGCAATTGCAGCCGCGATTGCAGCACTGCGTGATAAAGAGCACCTGCACAACACAGTCAAACTGATACGGGAAGGCAGGGAGTTCTTGATTGAGCACCTGCAGCCATTCTTCACTGTTTTCCCCTCGGATGCGAATTTCGTACTCGTTGATGTCTCTCCTGCGAAATCTCATGCTGTTTATGATGCTCTGCTCCGTGAAGGGGTGGTGGTCAGGGATTGCTCCTCCTTCCGCGGTGCTGGCGACTCTCTCATCAGGATTACAGTAGGTACAGAGGAGCAGAATATGAGGGTGGTTAACGCATTGAAGCACATTTATAAGCTTTTTGTGATGCAATAACTGCCAGGTAGTCAGATAAAGGGGGGATAAGGAGAGCTAATAAAATAAATAATAAAGGAGAACGATAGAAAGTATTATAGTATAGAAGATAAAGATAAAGAGGAAAGGTGTGAGGTGTTTTTCAGAGGATGAACAATCATGATCAGGGGGTAGATGTAGCTCGTGAACATGAACATGAAGATGAGTATAATATTAAATACTTTAAAGAGAACGGATTTGTAAGGAAGGAATGCAAGAAGTGTGGTTCCGGGTTCTGGACACGGGACAGAGATAGGGATACATGTGGTGATGCACCATGTGAAATCTACTCGTTCATTGGTGCGCCTCTATTTAAGGAGCATAGTCCAGAAGAGATACGGGAATCTTTCTTATCGTTCTTCGAATTGAGGAACCATACACGACTGAAGAGGTACCCGGTAGTAGCACGCTGGCGAGATGATATTTACCTCAATATCGCTTCCATTGCCAACTTCCAGCCGTTAATCACCTCCGGCAGCGTTCCTCCACCAGCAAATCCACTCGTCATCTCACAGCCGTGTATCAGGCTTGAGGACCTGCACTCGATAGGTAAGAGTGGACGACATCTAACGATGTTCGAGATGATGGGGCATCATGCATTCAATAAACGCGGTGAGAAGGAGATATACTGGAAGAACGAGACTGTGCAGTACTGTGATGAGTTCTTGAAGCAACTGGGAGTAGCAGAAGAGGGAATAACGTATAAGGAAGCGCCGTGGGTGGGCGGAGGAAATGCAGGACCCTGTCTTGAGGTCATAGCAGGAGGTCTAGAACTCGCCACACTGGTATTCATGGACCTTGAAGCTGTTCATCATCGTAGTAACAGTAATAATAACAGTAACGGTGATACCTTTATAGGAGGGCAGTGGTACAGGAAGATGGAGACGTACATAGTAGACACGGGATATGGACTGGAACGATTTGTGTGGGCATCAAAAGGTACACCCACGGTGTATGATGCGATATTCCCGGAAGTGATAGAAGAACTGCTGGGTTCTGTTGGGATGGAACACCCAAAGGAGAGATATTACAACGAGTTGATAGAAATAGCACGATTATCTGGTGTGATGAATAAGCGAGAGATAGCCCGGAAGCTGCAGCTATCTGATGATTTCTTTGATAATTTCCTTGAGCCACTGGAGACGGTCTATGCAGTTGCAGACCACACGCGGTGCTTGGCTTTCATGCTCGCTGATGGTATAGTGCCATCGAATGCGAAGGAGGGTTATCTTGCGAGACTGGTTATAAGACAGGCATTGAGAATGCTTAAATCGTTACAATGCGATATGCCATTAGAAGAGCTTGTTTCGCTTCACATAAAAATGTTAAGGAAGTCATTTCCAGAGTTGGCGGAATCTGTGGATATGATAAATGAGATGCTGGCATTGGAGAAGCGGAGATACGAAGAGACCTTATCGAAGGGTGAGCGGCTAATAAGACAGATGATGATGGAGCGCAAAGGGATATCCATTGATACACTCATCAATTTGTATGATACGTATGGTATACCACCAGAATTCACAAGAGAGGTTGCTTCCAGGATTCAGAATACAAATGCAAATACAAATGTAACTGCAGATATAAACATACCTGAGGATTTCTATTCCCGGGTTGCGAGAATGCATGGCGAGGCGAAGAGACAAGAAGAAGACATGGCGCTGATGAGTTTGAAGGAACGAACGAAATCAATCCCGAAGACCAGGCAATTGTACTATGATGAGCCAGAATCAACGGTTTTCAGTGCCACTGTGCTGGATTATTTTGATAAGTTCATTGTGCTGGATAGGACACTATTCTATCCAGAAGGTGGTGGTCAGCCTGCTGATACCGGAGTCATCCGTCTCGATACGGGTACTGGCAATGAATTAAAGGTTGTTGACGTGCGAGATGTAGAGGGAGTGATATTGCATGAGGTAGATACAGATACAGATGCGATCGGGATAGAAAGAGGGAAGCAGGTAAGTGGCAGTATAGATTACAGGCGGAGAATGGCGCATACAAGACACCATTCTGCCACACATATAGTAATATGGGCAGCGAGGAAGGTACTGGGCAGGCATGTGTGGCAGGCGGGAGCGCAGAAGGGGGAATTGAGGTCCAGACTTGATATAACTCATTTCAAACGTATTTCAGATGCAGAGAAGCGGGAAATAGAGAAGCTCGCTAATGAGATGGTCATGCGTGATGAGGATATAAGCGCTTCTTTTATGGATCGGAACGAAGCGGAGAGAAGGTACGGTTTTCGTATCTATCAGGGCGGTGTGCCTCCGGGTAAGGAACTGCGAATCGTGCGTATAGGTGCGGATGAAGATGTGCAGGCATGTGCGGGTACTCATTGTTCGAAGACCGGTGAGGTGGGTCCAATAAAGATATTGCGTACAGAACGGATACAGGACGGAATAGAGCGGTTATGGTATTCCGCAGGCGAAGCAGCAGTGATGGAGATACAGGCACGGGATGATTTGATAAAGAGATCGGCATCGGTGCTCAGGATACCGGAGGATAGGCTGCCAGAGACGGTGGAACGGTTCTTTGGTGAGTGGAAGCAGTTGAAGAAAGAGAATGAGCGATTGAGAGCAGAGATAGCGGAATTGCATGTCAGTATTCTGAAAGCCAAGGCACAGGAGCTAGAAGGTATAGGACGAAGGGTAATTGCAGAAATTATACCAGATGCAGATGTGAAGGAGCTGATGAGAATTGCATCGCAGTTATCAACCGAGGGGTTTGTGACATTGCTACTCTCGAGGATAGATAATCGAGTAGCTGTTGTATCCTCTGTGCCCGATACTCTTGATCTGGATGCAGCTATGATAGTGAAGCGAGTTTGTCATGTGCTGGGAGGCGGTGGTGGAGGAACTGCGAAGATGGCAAGAGGAGGTGGCGAGAGGATAGAGCGGATGGGGGATGGTATAGCAGCGGGTCTGGAGCTGGTGAGTGAGCAGTTGAAGGAGATTCGAGATCATGTATCTGATAATAGTGGGGTTAGGGGGAATAGGTAAGAATCTGGTAAAGATAGCAACGAAAGAGAAGAACGATGTTGTGGTGATAGACCAGGATGAGAAGCGCTGCCGCGAGATAGCAGCGCAATATGATGTTCTTACGATTCTGGGAGATGCAACGGAGAGATCAACTCTGGTGCAGGCAGATGCGAGTAAGGCAGATGCACTGATAGCCACCACTTCCGATGATGCAGCAAACCTGATGATGGCATTAACAGCGAAGGGGATGGGAACAAAGAAGACGGTTGCGGTGGTGAATCAGGAGGAGCATGTGGAGATGTTCAAGGAGGCAGGCATCTTCATGTATGAGAATCCAGATATGACCGTTGCCAGTCATCTCTATTTCTCGGTGAAACGCCCGCGGATAAAGGATTTTCTGCCTGTGAGTGGTGGTAAGGCAGAGATTTTCGAGGTTATCGTTTCCGATAAATCGAAGGTAGTGGGGAAGAAGATATCAAAATTGCGTATAAAGGAGGGTATAATCGTGGCAATAGAGCGTGATGGGGATATTATATTACCAAAAGGTGATACTGTGATAAAAGCTCATGATCTCGTGACGATATTTGCAAAGACGAAGAACGTAGAGAGGATCAGTTCTATATTTGCCCCCTGAGCTTTTCGGCTGATTGGGATTGGTAGATGGGTAAAGAGGGTTACAACAAGAAAATTATTTTTTATGGGGGTAAATCTTAACAGGAGATGAGACACAAACACCGCCGATGGTGCATGTACAATTAATCCCCTCCACCAACTATTCACAAAGGATCATCATACCACTCTCCAATCTATCAAAGCACCATTTTTTACCACCGCCACTTAAAACGACAATTTTTAATTGCGTATAATTAAAAGTCAACGGATAAAAACCGAAAAAATTAAAAGCTAAAGTTTCTAATTGCTTTGAAGGTGATATAACCTTCGTAATAAGCGAATTAAAGGCTAAAGCATCGTTAAGGGAGTTTACAGGCTTCTAAGC
>JAGGRR010000014.1 GCA_021159465.1 Methanophagales archaeon | reverse complement strand
GATTAAACCTAATAGAAAGAAAAGGGAGAGGGAAAGCAGTATATTACATTTTAAAGGAAAAATGATGCGTCAGATTTGCGTCAGATAACTACGACCGCTGGGCTGAACTTTACTGGAAGAAGCTGTTGGAAGGAAATTTAACCGAAGAGGAGCAAAAGGAACTTGAAAAACTGGAAAAAGAGAATATGAAAACTGTTGTGGAAGTTTATAAAGCGTTAAAAGAAGATATGAAGGTAAGGGAATTAATAGAAAAGATAAAATCCCATAAATGGGTAAAAATAATAGAGGGAGAGGAGAATGTTTGAACCAAAATTTAATTATACCCATAAGATTGTAAACAATTTAGTTGAAATAACCTCGGCAAGAGAACTGATTCTTAATGCTTACCTTGTGCCAAAATGGGAAATATCCCTGAGGAGAGAGGCACTTATCAGGGCAGCACATGCCTCAACAGCAATCGAGGGCAATCCCCTGTCCCTTGAAGAGGTCAGCAAACTCGCTAAGGGAAGAAAGGTAACTGCCACGAGGAGGACAAAGCAGGAAGTTTTGAATTACCTGAACGTCTTAGAAAACATAGAGAAATACCAGGAAGCTGGAGAAATTAAAGAAACTCATATCTTGAAATTGCACAGGGATATAACTAAGGAAACACTTGAAAATCCTGAATGGGAAGGGAAATATAGAGATATTCAGGTGTATGTAGGAAATAAAATAACTGGGGAGATAATATTTACACCACCGCCATCAAATGAGGTCCCAATTTTAATGGAAGAATTTTTGACGTGGCTGAATTCTAAAGAGTCTTCGAAACTCCATCCTGTTATTATAGCAGGAATCTCTCATTATGAATTTGTGAGAATCCATCCATTTGTGGATGGAAACGGAAGATGCGCAAGGGCACTCGCCACCCTTATACTTTATATACATGAATTTGATGTAAAGCGGTTCTTTACTCTTGATGATTATTATGATAGCGACAGAATTGCATATTATTCCGCCTTGAAATCAGTAAATCAGAAGACCCTTGATTTGACTCAATGGCTTGAATACTTCCTTGAAGGTGTGAGAGTCTCTATACTGCGTGTGAAAGAAAGGGTTCTACAACTCTCCCTTGAAAGGCAAAAACAGAGAGAGAAGGGACAGATAGCGCTAACAGAAAGACAAATGAAGATAGTAGAGTTTATACAGAGAAATGGACAAATTAGTTCTGGAGATATCCAGAAAACATTTAAAATCTCAAGGCAAGCTGCTTATAAAGAGATAAAGAAATTGATAGAACAGGATATTATTGAGAGGAGAGGTAGCGGTAAGGCTATTTACTATGTGCTCAAATAGGTTGACGCAAAGGTTGACGCAAGGGTTGACGCAAAAACTGAAGGGTAAAAGATGCGATACATTTGTTAAATACGACCGCTGGGCAGAGCTTTACTGAAAAAAGAAGCAAATTGAAGGGGATTTGACTCCTGATGAAGAAAGAGAGCTTGAAGCGCTTGAGGGGGAGAACATGGAGACGATTGAGAGGGTATATGAAGCAATCAAGGCAGATAGGGCAATCATGAGTTTGATTGAAAGAATAAAAAGTCATGAGTGGATAGGGGTAGTAGAAGGAGGTATTTGAGAATGTCCGCATCCAACGTCACAGAAATACTGGAGCTGATAGGCAATAGGCATTAAGTTAAAAA
>JAGGRR010000013.1 GCA_021159465.1 Methanophagales archaeon | reverse complement strand
GACGGCATCACTGACATAGAGGAGATGCTGCAGGGTACCGATCCTAAGGACCCGTGCGATCCCAATCCGGAATGCGCCGCATGTAAGGCGTTAATGCCAGCAACACCAGCACCCACAACAGCGCCGGTTGTATCACCAACACCGAAACCCACAGTTAAACCTACACCTGTACCGACACCAGCACCCGCTACACCAACACCAACACCGAAGCCCATACCGGGTTACGAAGCGCTATTCACTATTGCGAGCTTGATTGCGATTGCAGTCGTGTACGTAGTACTGAGAAGGAAGAAGTAGGGAAGAAGAGCAAGAGCAAGAACAAAACAAAAGTTAAGAGATTTAGAAGGGGGATTTTTTATACCCCTTTTTATTTTTATTTTTATGATTCAGGCAATGCATCTTTCAGTGCTTTAATCAGTAATTCACCCGCATGCTGCATTATCGGTCTGTCAGGACCCATATACGCCACGCATTCGTTATCATGCATCTGTCCGACTTGCTCCTCAAGTGACTTCAAATCGTTGTATGCGAGTCCAGCGAGTCTCGGAGCGATTTTTGATGCTGAACCACAAGGTGTGTCTCTGATGACTTTTGCCACCTCGATTATCTTCTTCTTATCGTTAACCTTCAATTCAAACCTGGGTTTACCAAATGCGGAAGCGAAAGAATTCACCAGTTCATTATCGCTTCGCTCCAGTGCGCAGAACGGTTCCGGGAATTCTACATGCACACCCTTATTCTTCAGTTCCTCCTCTATTGAATATCTACCCTCGGGTATCAGGTTTGGGTCCTCAATAGGCCACAGAACCGCCTTCGCACACGTCTTATCTACAATGATAGGCACGAGGTCCCCAGCTTTGGGCAGTATCCCAAGCACAAGTAGCAGGTCACATTCTGGCAGTGGTATATCATCTGGCATATCTCGCTCTGGCTCGTCAAGTGATACAGATGCGACTTTGAGGTCATAGAACCCAACAATCCGGTCTGCGAATTCGCTTGTAGCTAAGTGCTCGGTTACCAACTCACCAAACGATCCGTGATATAGTATATATATTCGTTCATTCATAGCATATCCTAATTATAATCGGTCAGTAATGATAAATTTTTCCGTCACTCTATGAGGATATATCCTTTTATACTATGAGATTATTTATTTCTTCGTATTTGTATAGATGGTTATGGAAGAAGAGGAATCGAAGGCGCGTATGCATATAAAAGAGCTTTTAGGTGTAATAGAAGCTATGTATGAGATCAGGATATCGAATATAGAGCCTATAATCGAGTTTATAATTGGTGAGACACTCGATGCTGACAGGATATTGGCGATATGCACTGCTTTGAACTCATGGGTCGCGCTAAATAGTTCATCATATAGCGAGGTTGAATTACCACTGGAGGTTGTGGAGGAGTTTGTGCGAAGGATAGGAGGATAGAAGGATAGAAGGATAGAGGGATAAGGATAAATGGCTACGATAGCAGAGAAGATACTGGATGGTGAAGCAGGCGAGATAGTGGAACGTGAGGTTGATTACATAATGGTGAACGATATAACAGGTGTGCCCGCATTTGAAGTCCTTGCAGAACTTGAGAATGCAAACGAGAATGCAAATGCAAATGCAAATGCGGATGAGCCGAAGAGGGATAAAGTGGTTATTGTACAGGACCATTATGTGCCAAACAAGGATATAGCCTCAGCGGAGCAGGCGAAGGCGTTGCGGGATTATGCCCGTAGATACAACATCACGAACTATTACGAGATAGGTAAAGGCGGGATATGCCATCAGGTAATGATAGAAGAAGGTTTTGTAGCTCCCGGCAGGTTGATAATAGGTGCGGATTCCCATACATGCTCTTATGGCGCCCTCGGCGCTTTCTCTACCGGTGTGGGCTCAACAGAGGCGGGTGCGGCAATGGCTACCGGTAGATTATGGTTCAAAGTACCGGCAACACAGAAGTTCGTTATTGATGGCAATCTCAGGGAATACGTAACGGGCAAGGATATAATCCTGCATATCATAGGCGATATAGGCGTTTCAGGGTCACTATACAGGTCAATGGAGTTCTATGGCTCTACAATAACTCATTTAAGCCTGTCTGACAGGATAACAATTGCGAATATGGCAGTAGAAGCGGGTGCTAAAGCGGGAATCATACCACCCGATGAGAAGGTATTCAGATTCCTGCGTAACCGAGTGAGAGGAGATTATAAACCTGTGTATGCGGACGAGGGTAGCGACAGCGATAGCGAATATGAAGCTATATTTGAGTATGATGCATCAGAGATAGTCCCTACAGTTGCAAAGCCATTCTCACCTGCTAATACTGTACCTGCGAGCGAGCTGGATGTCACTATAGATCAGGCGTACTTAGGTTCTTGTACAAACGGCAGGATAGAGGATTTAAGAGCTGCTGCTGCGATATTGAAGGGCAAGAAGGTGAGTCCCGATGTGCGGATGATTGTGGTGCCCGCGAGTGAGAAGGTGCTGAAGCAGGCGCTTGAAGAGGGTTTAATAAGTATATTCGTGGATGCTGGTGCATTTGTCTGTAGCGCTACCTGCGGTGCATGCCTGGGTGGCTATCTGGGTGTACTCGCAAAGGGTGAGCGCTGCATAAGCACAACAAACCGAAACTTCATAGGTCGGATGGGGCATAAGGATTCTGAGGTATATCTTGCGAATCCCGCAGTAGTAGCCGCTTCTGCTATCACCGGGCGAATAACAGACCCTGGGGACCTGAACTAAGAAATAAAATAAATTCACTCTGCACAAAATTCGGTTTCGGTAAAAGAACTTTGCATTGCATATCCAAATCCAAAGAACCCATAAATGAGCAATTGGAGATATTACAGGTAGAACTCCTTTATGAACTCATAGTTACGCTTTATATTAGCTCGCCCTTTTATTATACGACCATGACCAGGTAGCAGGAGCTCAGTCTCCAGTAGAGCTATCTGATGAATGGATTCTCTCAGCGCTTGGTTATTACCAAAAGGCAGGTCTGTCCTCCCTACACTATGCTCAAACACCAGGTCACCCGATATCAGGAACATATCAGTGGGCGAGTAAAAGCATATACTCTCCGGTGAATGCCCGGGAGTATGTAGTATCTTCAATTCCCGCTTCCCTAATCTCAATACATCCTTTATCTCCTTATCAACCTTGAAATCAAGCCTGTGTGGCATAGAGAATAATCGCGATACCTCTTCTATCATGACATCGAGATATTCTAATTGCGAGGAATGCAATGCTACCCTGGCGTTATAAGCTTCTTTCAATGCCTCTATTGCATCGTAATGGTCTGGATGGAGATGCGTTATCATTACGATATCAACTTTGGTCACTCGGTCCTTAGCCATCTCCTTGATTCGCAGTTTGAGATAATCCTTCAGCCCGGGGTCTATCAGGAGTGTGAGTTCATCCTTTATCACGTATGTGTTCGCGTCGAACGGTCCTTTCTCCCTGTACCAGTACACACCTTCCTGAACTCTCATGGTCAGCTCAGTATTGCATTAGCTTGGTTACTTAGCTACCCTACCTATCACCTATAACCTGCTTCAACTTGATAGATACTTCTCTTCATTTAACAACCAGTGGTAGTAATGTGATCAGTGCTGATTCAATAATAGCGGCAATGAGAAGAAGCGGGAATATAAGTGTGAGAAATACCCACAAGCCTCTTTTCATCTCGCCTCCCAAATCCCGCTCATCTCTACTTCGGAAGACCTCCCTGCCCAGTCTCAAGCCAATAGCAGCAGAAATCAAGAAAGCTGGTATCTCAAATACCCCATGCGGTATGATCGCAATGAGAACAATTGCCCCCTCCTTCTGTACAAACCACCCAACAATTCCACCGTTGACGAACGCGGAGAAGAGCGGGACTATACCTACTAAAGGTCCAGAGAGGATATCAATGAAGCATGTAAAGGCGTTATTCAGGAATATAACGAAGAAGAACAGGAGGAATGATACCCATGGGGGATATGAATCTGAGAAGCCCTTCACGTTTTCACTCAGTTGCTGTATATATTGGAGAGCCGCACTAAATAACTCATTGAGGAAGCCAAGATATCCAACGATAGCGGAAGAGATGAAAAAGACGACGATGAATAAGATATAGAACCTGAGCGAATAAATATACTCACGTAACGTGTATTCTTCTCCCATCTCTCTCATAATCTTCATATCCTCATCTTCATCTTCATGATTGGTTTTCTAATATAATAATCATCCTGTATCAGTATCAGTATCATCCATACTTCCACTTCGGTATCCCTCAGGGTCTATGGTGATGTAGCGGAAACCGAGCTTCTTCAGTTCCATGCTAAGATATTCAAGCTGTTTTAGATTGAATAGCCGCGGAAGTTCATCCCTCACCAGCTCTATCCTTGCTATCCCATCGCAGTGCAGCCGAACCCTGAGCTGGGAGAAGCCAGCATCTAAGAGGATATTCTCCGCATTCTCTATCATCTCCAGTTTATCACTCGTTATCCTCTCGCCATAAGCTATCCTTGTCGCTAAGCACGCATTTGAGGGTTTATTCCAGAACGGAAGCCCTATCTCCTTCGCTATTGCTCTCACTTCGGACTTTGTTATGCCTACTTCCGCGAGGGGATGCCACAGCCCGGATTCCCGGGATGCTGCTATGCCAGGTCTGTGCCTGTATCTGTATTCGTGGTAATCAGATGCAGTAACACCTTCTGCAACTGTTGCTATTCCCTCGTCGGCTGCTATTTGCTTTAATAACAGACTAAAACGTCTCTTACAGTAGTAACACCTGTCACGAGTATTCGCTACGAATTCTTCATCGCTAAGCAGCGAGAGATGCACAATCTTATGTCGTATGCTGGAGTTGGAGTTAAAGTAAGCGAGTATTTTTTTTATTGACTTCAAATCCCTATCGGGAGTGAGTTCTGTGGCTATTGTCACAGCAAGAACGTTATCAGCCAGCACTTCATGAGCGACTGCGAGCAGCAGACCACTGTCTACACCGCCAGAGAAAGCAACGATTAAATTACCTCGCTCTGATATTCGCTCACGCAACACTTCAAGTTTCTCTTTTTCTCTATTACCATTATTCTCCATATTCCATTATATATGATAATTGATAACGTAAGGAAAGCGAACATGCATGAACAGAAGCTGAAGATAGCGGTTGGCGGTAAGGGCGGTGTGGGAAAGACAACAGTTGCAGGTACTCTCGCCCGGCTCATAGCGAAGGAAGGGCATAGAGTTATTGCGGTTGATGCAGACCCTGCTATGAATTTAAGATTCGCATTAGGCATAAAGACGAATCCTGCCCCTGTATCTGACCTCAAAGACTTGATCTATGAACGAACAAAAGCATATTCGGGCTATGGTGTCTACAAGCTGAATCCAAAGGTAGATGACATAATAGATAGATATGGAGCTATTGGACCTGATGGTGTCGTTCTGGTGGTGATGGGTACGGTGGAACGAGGTGGTAGCGGGTGTATATGTCCTGAGAGTGCATTTCTTCGCGCTTTGCTACGTCATGTGATATTCAGGGAGAACATGGTTATAATGGATATGGAGGCAGGAATAGAGCATTTAGGGCGTGGAACAGCAAGCGGGGTAGACCTGATGCTGACGGTTGTGGAGCCAGGGATGAGGTCGGTGGAGACAGTGGGGCGAATAAAGAAACTTGGCGAGGACATCGGTATAAACCGGTTTGCGGGAGTGATTAACAAAGCTACGGATTCAGGGATGGTGGCGGAGATAAAAGAGCGATTGAAGGAACTGGGCATACCTCTGCTGGGGGTTATACCCTATGATAGGGCATTGATAGAGGCGGACATGGAAGGTAAGGCGCCGGTAGATAAAGGTGGGGCGGCGATAGAGCAAATAAAAGAAATAAAAGATAGGATTATTAAATCACTCAGTTCTTCAATTGTATTATAGGATATTATAGGAATAGGAGAAGAAGGAGTGGAGAGGAGATGGGAGAGATAATGAAGATTGCGGGTCCTCTGGTTGTTGCCGATGATATGCGTGGCTGTGAGATGTACGAGGTGATAAAGGTAGGAGAAGAGGGTTTGCTGGGCGAGACGATAAGGCTGGATGGAGACCTTGCGTATATTCAGGTGTATGAGGATACAGCGGGCTTGAAGCCCGGGGAACCGGTGATAAAAACAGGCTCGCCTCTATCTGTCGAGCTCGGACCCGGGCTCTTAAAGAACTTTTATGACGGTGTGCAGAGACCTCTGGAAGCCATAAAGGCGAAGGTGGGTGATTATATAGAGAGGGGAGTGTATGTAGAGGCACTTGATCGTGCTAAGAGATGGAAATTCACAGCAAAAGCGGAGGAAGGACGCGAGATAGAAGGTGGTGATATCCTTGGTACTGTTCAGGAGACGAAGGTGATAGAGCACAGGATTATGGTACCACCAGGTGTGAAGGGTAAGCTTATAGAGCTCAATGAGGGCGAATTCACGGTCAATGAATGTATAGGGCGTGTGGAGACGGATACAGGCGAAGTGGAATTGAAGATGATGCAGAGCTGGCCTGTGAGAAAGGGGCGTCCGTATAAGGAGAAACTGGACCCTGATGTACCATTACTCACAGGGCAACGTATCAATGATACCTTCTTCCCGATAGCGAAAGGTGGCACGGGCGCTATCCCGGGCGGTTTTGGTACCGGAAAGACGGTCATGCAGCATCAATTAGCACGCTGGGCTGATTCTCAGGTTATTGTTTATATCGGGTGTGGTGAACGTGGTAATGAGATGACCGAAGTGCTGGAAGATTTCCCTAAACTCATTGATCCGCATACAGGTGAAACACTGATGGAGCGGTCCACACTCATTGCGAACACCTCAAATATGCCGGTAGCAGCCAGGGAAGCATCTATTTATACAGGAATCACTATCGCGGAGTATTATCGTGATATGGGCTATGATGTGGCGATACAGGCGGATTCCACATCGAGATGGGCGGAAGCGTTGCGAGAGATCTCGGGCAGATTGGAGGAGATGCCGGGCGAAGAGGGCTATCCTGCGTATTTGGCGGCGCGATTGTCGGATTTCTATGAAAGAGCGGGACGCGTAAGAACTTTGTGCTCACCACAGGAAGACCGAATAGGGTCTGTTACGGTGGTCGGAGCAGTTTCACCGCCTGGAGGCGATTTCTCAGAGCCTGTAACGCAGAATACACTGCGTGTGGTCGGAGATTTCTGGGCACTTGACTCCTCCTTAGCAGATAGGCGGCATTTCCCCGCTATAAGCTGGTTACGTAGCTATTCACTTTATATCGGGTATCTCCGCGATTGGTTCGCGAAATTCGGAGCTCCTGACTTCATGGAGCAGCGTGAGGAGATGATGAGTTTATTGCAGAAGGAGGCGGAATTACAGGAGATAGTGCAGCTTGTTGGTGCCGATGCGCTACCGCCACGCGAGAGGTGTACCCTGGAAGTGGCACGAATGATAAGGGAAGATTTCCTGCAACAGAACGCATATCATGAAGTTGATTCTTACTGCACATTGGAGAAGCAGTATTTGATGGCGAAGGTGATTCTGCAGTGGTATGACAATGCGAAGGAAGCGATAGAGCGTGGTATAGCCATGGAGAGAGTGGAATTGATGCGAATAAAGGATGCAATAGCGAGGATGAAGTATATAAAGAACGAGGAGTTCAGGGCTAAATATGAGGATATAATGCGAGATATGAAAGAAGAATTTGAGGCTTTGATGAAGCATAGTTCAGGTTCGTAAAGAGAAGGGGGTGAATAAAATAAATGGCGGTAGATATATCGGCAAGGGAATACACCACGATAAAAGAGGCAGCAGGTCCTTTAATTGTGGTGGAAGGAGTAGAGGGCGTGTCATACGGAGAGGTGGTGAAAGTAGTAACGCCGGAGGGTGAAGAGAAGACGGGACAGGTGCTGGAAGCGAGCAGGGGACTTGCTGTGGTACAGGTCTTCGAGGGCACTTCCGGCATAGACACATCAAGGACTCGGGTGAGATTCACCGGCGATATTATGCGAATAAGTGTTGCGCAGGATATGGTTGGACGGTTCTTCGATGGTCTGGGCAATCCGCGTGATGGAGGACCGGAGGTGATTGCGGAGGAGCGACTGTCTATCATTGGTGCTGCGATAAATCCCACTGCGCGAGATTATCCACGTGAATTCATACAGACCGGGATATCCACCATTGATGGCATGAACACACTTGTGCGGGGTCAGAAGTTACCGATATTCTCAGGTGCGGGTATGCCGCATAACGCCCTTGCTGCTCAGATAGCAAGGCAGGCGAAGGTATTGACGACCGGAGAGCCGTTTTCGGTTGTATTTGCTGCAATGGGGATTACACATGAGGAAGCTTCTTTCTTTATTCGCGATTTCGAACGCACAGGTGCAATCGAACGTATAGTTGCATTCATCAATCTCGCGGATGACCCCGCAATTGAACGAGTGATAACACCTCGAATGGCGTTGACAACTGCCGAGTTCCTTGCATATGAGTATGATATGCACATACTGGTGATTCTTACAGACATGACGAACTACTGTGAGGCATTGCGAGAGATTTCTGCGGCACGCGAGGAGGTACCGGGCAGGCGTGGCTATCCGGGCTACATGTACACCGATCTATCAACGATTTACGAACGAGCAGGTCGAATAAAGGGACGTAAAGGGTCAATTACGCAGATACCAATACTGAGTATGCCAGATGACGACATAACGCATCCCATACCAGATCTGACGGGCTATATAACCGAAGGTCAGTTTGTTCTATCGCGAGACCTGCATAGGCGTGGTATATATCCACCTGTGGATGTATTACCGTCGCTATCCAGGTTGATGGATGAGGGTATAGGACCAGGGAGGACGAGAGAAGACCACGCGGGCGTATCGAATCAGCTATATGCAGGCTATGCGGAAGGACGAGATATGCGTGACCTGGTAGCAGTGGTGGGCGAAGAGGCATTAACAAGCAGAGATAGGAAATACTTGGAGTTCGCAGATGTCTTTGAGAAGAGGTTTGTCACGCAGGGTAAGAACGAGGAGCGGAGTATAGAAGAGACACTGGACATTGGCTGGGATTTACTTGCAACACTGCCAGAAGGAGAGCTCAAGCGTATTGATGAGCACATAATAAAGAAGTATCATCCGAAGTATCGTGCTCGTACTCGTACCGCCGCTGCAAGTTGACTGAAGAGAAGAAGAGGATAGA
>JAGGRR010000012.1 GCA_021159465.1 Methanophagales archaeon | reverse complement strand
CGCACCGGCAATCGCATTCCCTATCATATCCTGTACGAACCTGTTTACCTCTATCTCCTCACCATCTATACGTATATCCACTTCGATCTCGCCTCTGCTCATCTCTCACTCTATCCTATTTCCTTAAGGTTATTATCCCAATAGTAATAGTTTTATAAATGTCTCCTTTCCAGAATCTTGAGATAGAAGCATCTAACGATAATACCCTCTTCCTGTCAGAGTGTCAGGGAGAGGGTATACAAAAATCGCTCCCATTTTACTCCTCATAGTCATGTATATCTTATCTTTCTGCCCTGCTATTTTAATTCACGTTACGATATACTGATAATTGTTGTATTTAGCCATCCCAGAATAGTCATCAGCGAATTTAGCTTGGAATATCTCTTTCACTCGCTCTTAAATATATATGCTAAATATCTTACAAAGGGGTATTGTTATGAGAGAATATTTGCTTGGGAATGCTGCGATTGCAAAAGGTATCCTTGAGGCAGGTGCCCGTGTGGTTGCCAGTTATCCCGGGACACCCGCATCCGAGGTTGTGGAGATTCTGGCGCCTCTCGCTAAGAAGTATGACCTTCATGTAGAGTGGTCGGTCAACGAGAAGGCTGCTTTGGAAGTTGCCATCGGGGCGTCATGGACGGGAATGAGAGCTGCTGCTGTCATGAAACATGTAGGCTTGAACGTCGCTGCGGACCCTTTTATGACGCTGGCATACACCGGTGTGAGGGGCGGACTTGTAGTGATCGTCTCCGATGACCCGTTCTGCTATTCATCACAGAACGAGCAGGACTCGAGACGCTATGCCCAGTTTGCCTGTATCCCCTGTCTGGACCCTGCAGACCCACAGGAGGCAAGAGATATGACCATCTACGCCTTTGAACTCTCTGAGGAGCTGGAGTTACCTGTCCTTCTCAGATCCACTACACGTGTCTCTCATGCCAGAGCCGATGTGGAAGTAGGGCAACCAAAAGAAACTCGGGCTACTCCTCAGTTCTTGAAGAATCCAGCCAGATGGGTTGCTCTTCCCGCACATGCCCGACCACGCCATTCCGTGCTTCTCGAGAAACAGGATGCAATCAAGTCAGCGCTGGAAAAATCGCCCTGGAACCAGCTTGTGTTACAGGGACGGGGCGAGCTGGGCGTCATTGCATCTGGGATTTCGAGTCTCTACGCCGAGGAAGCGATAAAACAACTGGAAGCGGATATTTCCTTTCTGCGAATCGGCACCTTTCCACCTCCTGAGGGTTTGTGTTCCGAGTTCATCAGGCATGTCAGTAAAGTGATGGTAATCGAGGAATTGGAACCCGTACTGGAGGAATATGTAGAAAGGGTAGCAAGAGTGCACAATCCTGATATTGAGATCCTGGGCAAGAGGTCGGGTCACATCCCGCGGGAAGGAGAACTGGACCCCCATATTGTCAGAAATGCCATCGTAGACATGACTTCTCTACCGTTAGTGGAACCGCCATCTCAATCTTTGAGAGAAGCCGCTGTAATCCTGCCGCCCAGACCCCCGGCACTCTGTCCCGGCTGTGGTCATAGAGCAGCATACTATGCAATGAGGGAAGCATTTGGGACGGATGCAATCTTTCCCAGTGATATTGGGTGCTACACGCTGGCTGTTGACATGGGAACCATAGATACGTGCCTCTGTATGGGCTCCAGCATAACCCTCGCCTGCGGAATTCGGTTTAGTGGCGAGGAGCGGGATATATGTTGTAGTATTGGCGACTCGACTTTCCTGCATACCGGTTTACCCGGATTACTCAACGCTGTTTACAATAAGGCTAAGATAACTGTCGCTATACTGGATAACTCGACCACAGCGATGACCGGACATCAGCCTCATCCCGGAACAGGCGTTACTGCAAGCGGTGATAAAACAAAATCTGTATCGTTTGAGGCTCTCGCCAGAGCACTGGGTGCAGACTTTGTCGAGATTGTAGATCCTTACAATGTTAAAGCGACAATCGAGACCTTCAAGAGGGCGAGGGACTATCAGGGACTATCTGTGGTCATAGTAAAGCGGGCATGCGTGATAAACGAGAGACGAGCAGGCATAATGCGAAAGCCATTCATGGTTAACGAGAATTGCACAGGCTGCCGTGAGTGTGTGGAGTTTGGCTGTCCTGCAATCGAGTTCGAAGGGGATAGTGCTCGAATCAACTCGCTCTGTACCGGGTGCGGGGTATGTGCCCAGATCTGTCCCAATGATGCCATCGAGGTGGTCAAATGAAGATGAAGACGAAAACCAAGACAAAGACATCAGAGTGTGATATTGTTGTAGTTGGTGTTGGTGGCCAGGGAGTAATCCTACTCTCCAGTATAATTGGTAAGGCGGCGCTTAAGGCAGGCTTACCTGTAAGGAGTGCCGAGACGCATGGGATGGCGCATCGTGGAGGCAGTGTGATTAACCACCTCAGGATAGGATGCATGTTCGGTCCACTGGTGCCAGTCGGAGGAGCAGACATTTTGGTAGCTCTCGAGCCCGCCGAAGCTCTGCGGTATGCCCATTACCTATCTAAAGATGGTGTCGCACTTGTGAATACCAAACCCGTCCTCCCAAGTACGGTGACCTCAGGTCAATCGAAGTATCCACCGTTGGAAGAGATTCTTGCGCCACTCCAGCGAATTTGCCGGGGCATCAAAACTTTTGATGCGACAAAACTGGCAGTCAAAGCGGGCAATCCACAGACGATGAATGTCGTGATGTTGGGCGCGCTCTCTAAATATATTCCATTACGGGAAGAGATGCTCATCGAGTCGCTCACAGAGTCCGTGCCCGCGAAGTTTCTGGACGTCAACAGACGCGCCTTTGAACTCGGGAAGCGCGAAGGTTAAA
>JAGGRR010000011.1 GCA_021159465.1 Methanophagales archaeon | reverse complement strand
GAGCCACGATTTCGAAAAGTATTTCAGGCAGTATGGTTGCTGAGCTTGAACCTGAAATAAAGAATAAGTCTGACCAAAGGAAGTATGCTGCAAAACAGACTAATAGTTGAAGTTGAAGGGGAGCTAATCATCAAATCAGAAACGGAAATAGGAGCTTTGAAGATAACAAAAGAAGGAATAATAAAAAAATATAAAAAAAGTTTATCTATCATAGCAACACTTGCTTAACCGCAATCACAGGATCCGCAGGTGGAGATCCCAAAGCCTTTCTTACTACTTCTTTAACTATCTCTGGACTTGGAGCTTCCCAATCACAGATACCCATTCCGTTCTCGTCAACGTAGGTTCCATTGAAGTGGACATCCGGGTAGTCTTTAAGGACATCGAGGAACTTATTTCTAATATCAATCAGCTCCTCCCTGCTCAGTTTTGGAAGTCTTCCTTGATTGGTGTAATGGAACACCAATACTTTTACCATCTCTCTTCTTTCTCCTCCTTTTGTACACCTCTATAACAGCTACAACCCCAGTTCCTTCAACTTCTCCTCCGTTGGATGCCCCTCTTCGTTATAGCCCCGCTTCTTGTAATAAACAGGAAGCATCTCCTCTAAGGGATGCACTTTACCTTTTGCTGGACCTTCAGGCAGTGGCTCCGTTAGCAGTCTATCGGGTAATGTGTCATCTTTCCTCCCAAATCCTTCTCGCTTGTTGAACATCCTTTCCAGTGCAAATATCCGCTCACCGGTCTTTAAAAGCTCTTCCGCTCCATAACCTTCCCAACCTGTCACACTGGCAATCAGATTTGCGTACTCCTCTGCACCTATGGCAAAGGTCAGGAACAGGCAATTGACTGCGGAATCAACTGCAGCAGTGAAGTTCTGGAATAATATGGTCAGGTCCACCTTATCTTCACTCGCATCAAACGGATCAACCCTCAGTGGTGACCCCACTATCTCTGCCGCAATCGTATATCCACTAACGTGACAGCCTCCACGGTTCGCAGTAGCGAAATTCAACCCTATGCCCCTCGCCCCTCTCGGGTCGTATGCGGGGAGCTCAAGCCCTTTCACCTGCATCGTATAGTACTCTGAGCCTTTACCTATCTTCTCGGCTGCTTTCCTTGTACCATCAGCAAGGACATCCCCAAATCCTTCTCGCCTCGCAATAAGCTCTATCATCCGCAGCATCGCATCTGGATCACCGAATTTTAGTTCGAAGCCAACATCATCCTCCGTTAAAATCCCCCTATCATATAGTTCCATTGCAAATCCTATAGTATTACCCACAGAAATCGTGTCCAGTCCATATTCGTTACATGTATAGTTCGCTTTCGCAATCGCACCCAAATCGCTAACACCGCACTGACCACCGAATGCCCAACTTGTCTCATATTCAAGACTCTCACCTTCTATTCCCTTATACTTCCCTTCCTCTATCTTTACCCATCTTCCACATTCTATCGGACATTCGTGACACGCTGTTCTCTTCACAAAAATCGTCTCCTTCATTTTCTCTCCCGAGATCTTTTTCGCATCCGCAAACACAGCAGTCTGGAAGTTCTTCGTGGGATAAATCCCTGCGGCATTGACAATGGTGGTAAGCACAGCGGTTCCATATGAATTTAGCCCGCCTTCCTCTTTTGTAACATCGTTCTCAGAGATTATCTTCATCGCCTTGTCCGCCGCTCTTCGCAATGCAATAGAGTTAGCGACTTCAATCTCCTTCGTGCCTTTTACTGCGATTGCTTTCAGGTTCTTGCTTCCCAGAACTGCTCCTAAACCCGTTCTCCCCGCGGCTCTATACTTCTCATTCATTATTGCCGCCATGTATGACTTTTTCTCGCCTCCAATACCTATCTGAAGCACCTTCGCTTTTTCATCCGTTTCTTCTCTTATCCTATCATCCACCTCACTCACAAGCTTGCCCCAGTGTTTACTCGCATCTCTGAACTCGACATTCCCATCGTTTAGCCACAAATAAGTCGGGGCACTCGCTTTTCCTTTTATCACTATCGCATCGTATCCTGCCTTGCGAAACTCAACAGCCCAAGTCCCGCCAGAACTCGCAAACGTAATGCCACCAGTTGCAGGACTCTTTGAAACCACCACATGCCTCCCACTACTCGGCGTTTTCGTACCGGTCAAAGGTCCAGTCGCAATCACAACGATGTTTTCTGCGGAAAAAGGGTCCGTCCCGGCAGGCAGCTCATCATATAAAATCTTCGCACCAAATCCTCTCCCACCTAAAAATTTCCTCCTCGTGTTCTCTTCTATCTCCTCTTCCTCAAAACTCTCTGAAGTCAGGTCTATTCTTAATACCTTTCCCGGCATTTTTATCATCTTTATATAGTATATAAAATATAATATTTCTTTGGTATAGAATGGTAACATTTTTGAGGGGGTTAAAAGGATTTATGGACAGATTAATCAGTGAAAGAAAACTTGAACAAAAGGACCAAAACCCTTTCAAATTTTGGTTTACTTTCCGTGTATATAAAGTTATATATTAAACCTTCCGCATATATTGATTGCTTTCCTATTCCTATGCTTTCACCTCATCTTATACAGTAACTCATTTATAGCGGTGCCGTGATATCCGAGCTCGCCACCCTGCTTCACACTCCTTTTGATACCGCGATGCCCTTTTCTTGGCGGATGCAATCTCAAAACAGGCTTGATTTTGTATTTTGTCAGATCCTGCATCTTCACCTCCCCTGTGCACAGAGCGTGTGCCAGCGCCTTGAACGATTCAAACGGCGTATTATCACGTAAATATTCCTCTGTCAATCTCTTACCTCCTTCCAGTCTACCACGGCGTTTCAATAATAACTCCAGCATATCCTCTGAAATCTCCCCCCAGGCAACGTAATCCTTCACTCGCTTCAGCATCCCACGGTAGTAGTCGTTCTCGTCCACTATTGCGCAATGATTGACCCTATGTAACCTCAATAGCTGTAACGTGTACTTTATCTCCGGTTTTATTCCTACACTCCCTCTCAATTTCACTATCGCATACATTGTATATATATCATCTCTTTATCGCAGAAGTCTTCACAAGTGCATTGAAGGTTGCCATAGCGAAATTAAAAGTTGTTCTGGTACTTCCCTTTGCCTTCGTCCATATATCCTTTATACCTGCGAACTCCAGTACCTTCTTCGGTGTGTCACCTGCTGCGAGTCCCAATCCCCGTGGTGCTGGCTTCAGTGTTATCTCTACACCTCCTGACTTACCACTCACTGCGAACGGTAGCGAATGCTTCTCTTCGCAGTTACACTCCCATGACCCACAACCGCGCTCTATATGCCGTAAATTCAATTCCGCAGCCCTTATCGCCTTCGTTATGCTATTACGCACTAGAGCATCTTTACCAAGCCCTATGCCTATATAACCATCTTTATTACCCACAATTACGCACACCCTAAACTTTATCCTCCGTCCCGAATCGGTCATCCGCTGCACCATGTTTATATCCAGAACCTCCTCACTGAGGTCAGGCATCAATGTCTCTATTATTTGATACTCCTTTATTGGGTATCGAGACTTCAATGCTTCCTCTATCGTCTTTATCTCACCAGTCTGTACTAGTTTGCCTAATTTTGTAACTGGCTTCCATTCCTCTTCCTCTTCACGCCTTATTCCCGCCATTCGTTAATATCCTCTCCTTCACCATCTTAAAAATATCAGGGATAGAAGTATCACCGGTATAGGATGCAATATGCTCACCTCTAATACGTTCTTCCGGAGGGAAGACGACAGGATCATGTGGGACCTCCATACCGGAATCAATAACGCCCTTTAATGCAGCAAATATCCGCGAGCCATGTACTGATGTATGGAGTCCGATATCGAGTATAGCCTCTTTGAACCCCGCCTCTATTGCCTTCTTACCGAATAATAACCCGGTAAGGTAGGCTGCAGGTAAATTCTTCCCCCCTCCCTCGTATCCATATCTCCTCAGTTCCTTTGACGTCGTGTCAACAAATGTCCTGTCTCCCTGTTTATCTGTTGTTATCAACTGTATCCTGAGGTAACTATTGCTCCGCCTCACGACCACTCTTGGCTTATGACTCATGAGGAGCTTTAATCGCTTCCGATAATCTGTTTTCCCTTCCCTTCGACGTCGGAAAGGGACTCTATACAGAGGTCCTCCAATTGCTTTCTTTTGTGACATCTTAATCTTAACCTGATTCTTCTTTCCTTATCATTGCTTCCAACCGCGCGACGCTTTTAATCTCACCACCCTTTGCCTTGTTGTATAACCTGTGATACATACTCTTATCAATTACCCCCTCTGCTCTTAGTTCCTTTAATCGGCGTCGTAAAGCTCTTATTCTGATTATCCACTGCCGTTTCTTACTCCTGCGTGCACCTTGCGTTCCTTTCCGAGACCCATGCCCCTTCCTACGCCCAAGTGACTTCTTCAATGCTCTTATTCTTGCGCGTCCTCTACTCACACCTCTCTTCGGCTTCTTCCTTATCACGCCCTCTTCTATCAAATCTCTGATATCCGCTCTCGTTATCGCTTCTTCGACATCACTGATTGATTCAGGGTCTATCCATACCCTCCCTTCTCCCACCTTCAATACCTTAGCTGCTATCCGCCGCTGCTTCGCCAAGTTTGTCATTGCTCTCTTTTTTATCTTATTCTCTTGGCACTAATAAAGTATCTAAACCATTTCTTACTATACCTATTTTAAAGTTATCGTTATCTTTATCACTATCTTTTATCTCCGCCTCCACTGCTGCACTGAGTGACTCATATGGCTGTATCCCCCATCTGACCAGCATATCATGGTCAAGCGCAGATACAATAGAGAGCTGAATTCGTTTCATCACCTTCTGTATGTAGAACGCTTTATGACCACCGAGCACGAAATCCGTCCTGATTGCTTCTTCTGTTGCTTCATAACTCGTATATTCGTTCATCCACTCTTCGAAATAAGCATCCCCTATTCCTTCACGGCATTCTGCAACCAGTATCAACTTGCCGCCAGGAACAACCGCCTGATAGCAGTTCTGAATTGCCTTCGTAGCCTGATACAGATTCCTGTCCTTCGGAAAGCCACCCGCACTTACTACCAGAACATCGAATAAACCTGTTTCATACAAGAAGAGTTCTTTTGCCACTGCAGCACCCCTATCAAACACAGCCTTCAGGTCACCTGCATATGCCGCTACCACATCCCCCGAGGCATCAGCAACGATATTAAGTACGAAATCAGGAGGTGCGAAAGAAGCTGCCTCGCTCATATCCAGATGCACAGGATTATCAGCTATATTTGCCGTCCTTGCTCTTTCATCTATCAAAAGTGCATGGTTCTTCCTTATCGTCTCGCGTGACGCTATGCCCGGCAGGATACTCTTTCGCCCACCTCCAAATCCCGCATAGTAATGCAGGGTTATATCCCCAGTTAGAATTCGTATATCTGCATCCATATATGCCCTATTCAGTCTCACAGGTGTCCCTCTGGCTGTAGTTCCTACGTATACCAGATCGGGGGCATCGCAATCGTGGATCACAATCTTGAACTGCTTATGCTTGTAATACTTCCCAAGTATCCTTCGCAGATCTCCAGTGGAAGGCGGGGGGTGCGTGCCACAAGCCACAAGCAGTGAGACATTCTTATCCTTATGCTGCCCTATCTCTCCTGTCAGAGCATCGAGCATCATCTCTGTCGGTGCATTCCTTGTATGATCATCCACAACAATCACGATATTGTCTCCTTTTGCTGCTAATATCTCACCGAGTTGTTTCGTGCCAATAGGGTTCTTGATGGCACTCTGTAGTACTTCGCTGGTATCTTTGCTATCTCTCTTATACCCTTTATCCCTCTTAGTAGTACTCCTCTCTAATAGCTCTGCTCCTTTTATATCCACATCTATCAGTCCGGTGCCATAAGGAATTTTTGTCATGTCGTTTTTTCACTCAAACGCCGCTTTTATGCACTCCCTCGTGCTGCATAGCGTCGAACATGCACCATTACAGATGAGGGGCACGTATCGCTTCATCTTACCGGAGTTCGTCAATACTGACTTATAGTGCCCAAAAGCAGGTGAGACCACGTAGCACGTGTCGCAAAAGACCTTAACGCCGTAACTCTCTATCTCTTTTATCAATCCATGTAGCTGGTTCTTTATCCTTCTCGCTGTGAATATGAAGACCTCTTTTCTCACTTCTTCAGTTTCCCTTCTCCTTCCTCTTTCTGCCTTCAAATACCGGTATATTTGCCTTATCTCACTATAAGAGCAATGCGGACATCCTATCGCTATCACCTCCGGCTCATCTCTATTACCATCACTGCCACATTCTTCATAAACGTCATCCAAATCTCTCCTCTCTAACTCTATCTCCTCCAGGTCTGTCTCACTCAGCTCTGCCGTTACCCTTTTCACATGGTACATCCCGACAGCCCCGGTAGCCCCTATTGCCGCAGATAGATGCTTCAGTTCGTCGTCATTCGGGTGCTGATTCGCAGCAAGTTCTATCACAGGTATTCTATCTCCTGCAAGCTGCCCTACGAGATATCCAAGTGCACTGTAATCCGCATCTGTGAGTGTGCAATTCACTCTCACTTTCAGCTTTGGCATTCTATTCTCAATCAAATGGAGTCCATAAAGGGGTGTTTTACCTATTAGCGCAGATGCGAGAGCAGATGGGGCACCTTCCATATTCGTCATCGCACCAAGGACTGAGTTCGCATATAACACCGCAGATGATTCCGCCCATGCGAGATGGCTACCCTCTCCGGGGGTACATCCTTCCAGTAGATAAGGCACACAGGTGCATTCTGGTGAGATGCCAAGGTTGGAGTATGCTGCAAGTATCCGCTTCTGTCTATCTGCAAATTCGTCTGAGATGTTCATCTCAGCCCATCTATCCCGATCCATACCCATAGGGTTTAGTGTGCTCTTCACCTCCACTCTACCCTCAAGATTCTCTATAAACTGAAAAGCGTCACCTATGGTCTTGTATGATACACCAGAGACGTGTGCACTTTCTATGGGTATCAATCTGGACGCATCATTAAGGTCTCCAATGGCAACAAGTATCTCCATTGCCTTCTTCTTCGTCCAGCCTGCTTCTCCTTCGTATATCCGCTCTTCTTCACGGGTGAGGTACATTTTCTTATATCATATCCATATCCGGTATCAACATTAGCTTGACTTTGTCATTTTACATTTTAGAATAAAGCTACTTAATTTTTTTAATATCTTTTCCTAACATTATTTCAAATTAGCCGAAAACAATCTGAGATACTGGACAGCCCGGATAGCAATTTCCACAGTGTTAACATTCACAAAAGATCATCATATCATTCTCCAATCTATCAAAAGTGAAGCTATAACGATGCTGAAGGTCGTGATACTCGCAATGTGCTTTGAAGG
>JAGGRR010000010.1 GCA_021159465.1 Methanophagales archaeon | reverse complement strand
ATAGCTTCACTTTTGATCGATTGGAGAGTGATATGATGATCTTTTGTGAATGGTTAGTGGAGGGGGTTAACAGTCTTACAGGCTGCTCCTACACGGAGGATAGCATCCTGAATGCCCCTATGTGTGATCTCAAAGGCATTGAGATGGAAAGCAAAATCCTTGATTCTGCGAAGAAGAACACCGCGGAGGCTAAATTTCAACATTATCAGATATACAAGCAGGTTCACGCCGAATCTACCCTTTTGAGGGCATTCCGCGTCCTTTGCGGTGAACTCATGACCGCAGTCACGGCATTTATACTTGTGACGATTGAACTGAAATCGCTTGCCGTTACTGACATTTCTACATTCAGACTTTCCACCATAAAAATAATATAATTACTATATTTTAGATACCTGTGTTTCCACTCCAAATCTCGCTGGTGGATTGCCACCCTAACCGTTATTGCAAGAATATCGCATGGAAAGTTTTAGAGTGAAGGGTAGCTATATAAATACCTCAATAGCTATGTTTCTTCTTTTCCTTCCCTCTTTTTGGATGGTCTTCCCATATCATTAAATATACTTTCAATTTAATCAAGTTAGCTTGCAGTGATGGAAAATAATTTTAATACTCTTTATCGACAAATGAATGGGGGTGAAAAATGAATAAAAAAATAGCGATTGTTTCTGCAGTATTAGTAGTAGCAGCAGCGATAGCGATTGCAGCTATTGCTTTCGTTACAGTAGAGAAGAAACCAGAAGAGATAAAGGTCGGAGCGGTTCTTCCTTTGAGCGGCGACTTATCAGCGTATGGCAAGTATGTCCAAAGAGGCATTGAACTCGCAGCAGAAGAAATCAACGCTAACGGCGGTATTGGCGGTGCGAATATAACTGTGCTCTACAGGGATAACGAGGGTAAAAGTGATAAAACCGTTTCTGTGATGAATGCATTGATCGCAGAGGATAAAGTCCCGGTGGTCATAGGTGCGGTAGTCAGCGAAAACACTTTGGCGGTCTGCCCGATTGCAGAGAAGAAGAAAGTTGTGTTAATTTCGCCGACTTCAACCTCGCCGAAACTATCGGATTACAAGAACTACGTGTTCAGAACTTGTCCATCAGACATATACCAGGGCAAAGCTCTTTCCGATGTTATTTTCGATTTAAAGCCCGAAGGAGCCAGAGTAGCGGTCATGTTTGTGGATAATGACTATGGAGTTGGACTGAAGGATGCATTTGTGAAGAGTTATCAGGAAAGAGGAGAAATCGTGGCAGTAGAAGCGCATAAAGAAGGGGACACTGAGTTCACGGGCGTATTAAGCGCAATAAAAGATAAGAATCCCGATGTAGTTGTGCTAATTACGTATGCAAAAGAAGGTGCGGCGATAGTAAAGCAAGGAAGAGAAGAAGGGTTAGACGTAGCATGGGTCGGCTCCGATGGCATAAAATCCGATGCGTTCATTGAACAGGCGGGGAAGGATGCAGAAGGAGTGAAAGCAACGTATCCAATCTCGATGGTTTCCGAGTCGGTTACGGAGAATTTCGTAAAACTTTACAGGGCAAAGTACGGCGCCGGGTCTATAGATACGGACGTGGCTTATGGCTATGATACGATGCACGTAGTAGCAGAAGCGATAGAGAAGGGGGGCTACGATGCAGAGGATATAAGCGATGCACTGAGAGAGATAAGGCATCACGGCGTTTGCGGTGCGAAGAAATTTGATGAAAACGGTGATGTGCCACCAGCATACGACCTGTGGAAGGTAGAGAATGCAAAATGGGTGCTGGAGTCGAAGTTGGTGATATAAGAAGTTGGGAGGGAAAAGAAAAAATGAACAAAGAAGTGAAGAAAGGAAAAGGGATGAGTATTGCTATAGCTATGCTGCTTGTGCTGTCAGCATTTTCGCCAATTATTTCTGTTTCCGCTTTGAATTCGGGCAACGAAAGTGCGTCGTCAACGCCAACTAAGAATGTGACAGAAGAGTGCAGAACTCTGTGGTATTTCGATGAATCGAATTTGGAATGCCAGCAGAAGGAATTCTGCGGACTTTATATGTATAGAGGTTTGCATACCTTCGAAACGGAAGAGGAGTGCAAAGCTGCGCTTGAAGCGTATCTTAACGAGACGAAAGGAGAAACACCCACGCCGGAAGTCACACCAATTCCTTCCCTATTACCTACGCCAACACCAGAAGTAAAACTACCCATATCTATCGGTCGCAAAGAATTACCAATAACCTTTGAAGCCACTGACCCCGCACTGTTTCATTGCATCGGGCACGCGGAAGGAACAGACTGGTATGCCACGCCAGATGACCCGAACGGGCACATGATTCACGGTCCCTACATTGATTTGCTCCCAGGCACGTATAAAATCACCTTCAGGATGAAGGTGGACAAGAAGGTAGGGGATGAGAAGGTTTGTAAGTTAGAAGTAGCGCATGAATACGGCGAAGCAGTGATAAAAGACCAGCTCGTAACCGGGAAGCAGTTTGCACGAGCAGGGGAATTCCAGAACTTCTCACTCATCTTCAATACGACAGAAGAATACAAAGATGTTGAATTCAGAGTTTACTACTTTATTATACTCGGCGACGTCGGAGCCAAACTGACAGTGGATAAAATCAGGTTAGAAAGCGTTATATCTCCAGAAAGTCTAGATAAAGACACAGACGGCGATGGGCTTACGGATAAACAGGAAGCAGTAATCGGTACGGACCCCACGAACCCGGATACCGATGGCGATGGTGTAGATGACTACACGCAGTTGGTTAAACTCCAAGATATTCCGCCATGTGACCAGCGACAGCGTGTGGTTCAACCAGGTGCATATGGGATGTACGGCATTAAGAAAGAGCAGACAATAGACTCAGATGGTGACGGGCTGACAGACGTTGAAGAGACCGAGGGAACCTACGGCTATGTAACTGACCCTAACAATAATGACACGGATGGCGATGGGCTTGATGACCTAAGAGAGTACTGGTGGCTTTGCGATCCGACAGATAAGGATACAAATAATGATTTTGTAAATGATGGCGATTCGGTGAACGAAAGACAAACCTATCCTTTCCGAGATGAGAGTCTAACACCAGAGAGGGATAGAGATGGTGATAATTTGCCTCTTGCGGCAGAGAAATATGACATCAAAACCGACCCTAATACGTTTAGCACCGATGAAGACCCGTACGGAGACGGTCAGGAGTTCTTCGGGATAAACATGCCTAATATAGGTCCTGCAGACCATCCGCTCGTTGCTGCGTATCCCATTCTAAGCACGCAATGCGAAGGTATTACGGTCACGCCGAAAGCGGAGATAACAACCTCGACGGGTAAATCAGTGCAAGAGGCGTGGAGTATAACAACAGAGTCATCAGATAGCACAACGAATACAAATGAACTTGGTGGAAGCGTGAAGGCAGGGTATAAGTGGGGTACAGGAGGTGGTGAGGCATACGGAGAGATTACCGTGTCTTACAATCATGTGTGGGAGCATACAACCACCACAACGAACTCGAATACGGAATCAGGTTTTACACAGAAGGATTGGAGCACGGCAAAGACGACTAAAACAGACGATGCAGCAGCGCTCAAATTTACAGTGAATGTCAAGAACAGCGGAACGGCAGCTGCCGAGGAAATAACACCGGACATCAATATAAAGCTGGGACAGAAGGTTATAGCAACGGTTACTTCGCCAACCACGATAAATTCGCTTGGCATTGGAGAAACGAGCCGCAACTTTGTAGTAGATAAAACGCTATTAGGAATGGTATATGGCGACATCAGCGTGTCGCTGGATGTGTTGAAGTCTATTGACTGCGGCACGCCGCTCAGCATCGAGGAATTCCAGACAAAAGCAAAGGTAAAGAAATGGGACGGTGAGAAAAAGGAGTGGGTATTGACTGGCACTGATTACAGCACATATATGAACGAGATAAACGCTGTTAGTGCGAAAATCATCTTCGATCCGGGAGGCGGTGGCGATTACAGGGAATACAAAGTATTCGCAGGCAGCGACAAATACGACCCAGGCATAACGCTAAGAGATGCGATTCAATTGACGATAGGCATAAAGGAAACAGAAAAGGACGTGTACGTTGGCGGGCACAATATAGATAAGTGGCACTTTGGGTTCTCTCCTGAGGCGGCATTTGAAGCGGCGAAGAAGGTAGCCGAGGAAAAGAGAGATATTTTGAACTTAACATTGGAGCCAGGGTGGACGATTATTTTAAGACCTGTGAGTGATAAACCAGAGATACACTGGGCAGGATACAGTGAGGATATGAAGGACGTCCTTGCCTCGGTTACCGATGATTGCGGTTTAAAAGAGGTGATTGCACATGTGAAGATCGGGAATGCCTACAAAGATCTGACTATGACTGATGATGACAATGATACGATATACCGGCTTGTTCGCAATGATACCAAAATGGTGGAGGACGACAATGCTTACATCCTTGCCACTGATAGGGATGGCAAGACAGCGAAATCCGCGATTGGGAAGCCGCCCAGCCCTCCGCCGGTACATCCAATTGAAGAAGGTTGGTATGTGATCGGTAATAAAAAAAGCGAGAAGTGCGTAGAAGCTGAAAGTGACTACCCCAGGGTCAATGTCAGGCAATGGAAATACGTGAAGGGTCATGAAACGCGTGAGCAGTGGCAAGTAGAACCTATTGAACTTGGCTACTACCGAATATATCGTACCGTTAAGAGAGACGCTAAGAGAGTTTTGTTGTGTTTGGAGGCAGACGGGAGAGGAAACGTTGTACAAACAAAGTGGAGTGGAAAGGACAGTCAAAAATGGAAGATAGAGCCTTCAGGGGAAGAGAACTACTTCAAAGTGGTAAATAAAGCGAATGGCAAGTATTTAGACGCCAAAGATGGAAATATCAGGGTAGAGGAGTGGAGAGAGAATGACGCCCAAAAATGGGTATTCCAACTCGTTGATAGCTATCCTGAGGAGTTATCAAGTACAGGATATTATGGAATCTTTGCCAAACATAGCGCTAAGTGTCTGAATAGAAGACGGGATAACAATGTCTATCAATGGGTTTACAGGGGATATGATTGGCAAAAGTGGCGATTGGTGCCCGCTGGTGACAGATACTTCAAGATTGTTTGCAAGTACAGTGGAAAGTGTTTAACAGCCACCGGTGATAAAAATATTATAGAGCGGGATTGGGAGAACAGTGATACTCAAAAATGGGAAATAGTGCTTGTTGAACCAGGGTATTATCACATACAATGCAAAAAATATAGCGACCTTTATATGGATGTCAAAGGTGGAAGCAGTGAGGACGGAGCCAATGTCAGACTGTGTAGTTATAGCAGTCGGTCAGATAACGCTGCACAGAGGTGGAAATTTAGCGATACCGGTAGCACAGTGACTGGAATACTATTATTCGAGCATGAGGATTACAAAGGGAAGTCTAAAGTGTTTACTGGCAATACTCCATACGTAGGACGCGATTTCAACAATATTGCAAGTTCGCTGAAGGTGCCTCCGGGGTATTCAGTGAGATTATACGAGCATAAAGACTACAAAGGGAAGAAGTCTAAAAAGTTTGTCGGCGATACTCGATACGTGGGAAAAGATTTCAACAATATAGCAACATCATTAAAAATAATCAAAGAAAAAGGTAAAATGGTATTTTACGAGGGCAACGATGCAACCCAAGACAGGATATTTTCGTTTAGCACTGAGACCTCACGCTCTTGGAACTGTAAAAAAGGTGACTGCGAAAATGATGAGGCAAGATCCGTTGTACTTTATCACGTCAAACCAGGTACAAGGATCTACATCTATGACAGTCCAAAGTCAAAAGAAGAGGATAGAAAAAAGGATGACTGGACAGAGATAAAAGTCAAAAAGTACATAGCGAAGGTAGTAATTGGATCGTTTGAAAAGAACAGAGATGAGGACGACGTCTACGTGGAGTACCATAAACATAATGGCTTAGATGGAAAAGTGTCCTACATTGAGGTCGTAGCTCCCTAAGGCTGGTGCCAGCTAGTAATATAGAAATTTTATTTGACCCTGCATCGGAACGATGCAGGGTTCGAATTTTTTTCGGTCTTGAATGATTTTAGGTTGGAGCGCCTTAGCTATAGCTCTTCGGGTTGCATACGCCAAAGGAAACGGTCTTGCGGGAATCTGAAGCCCGATGATCCAGACGAAGCAGGCACAAAATACGTCTTTGATTGCTCAACCCCGAAAACTGTAAGGGTTTAAGCGGAAATCTTTTTTGTCCGCAGGATAAATGGATGCAACAATTGATGATATGTGGCTCTTATAAAGTATCAAACGTGATCGAGCCAAGTCAAGGTCAAGTATAGTTCTTTTTAATAATTATCCTATCCTTTTAATAAACCAATTATGAAAGCAGTGATTCTTGCAGCAGGCGAGGGCAAGCGGATGCGCCCTCTTACTTACGTCCGCCCGAAGGTGATGCTACCAATAGCGGGTAAGCCAATAATAGAGCATCTAATAGAGGAGGTGAAAGCAGTTGGAATCACCAGATTTATCATTGTTGTTGGGTATCATGACGAAACCATACGTGGTTACTTCTCTAACGGTGCTGATTGGGGCATAGACATCCAGTATGTAACGCAGAAGAAGCAGCTTGGCACTGCCGACGCACTATTGAAGGTGGAGAATCTAATTAACGACGCGTTCCTCGTGCTTAATGGCGATGCGATAGTAAATGCCATCGATATAAAGCGAGTAGTGGAAGCAGGTAAAGGCGTCACAATTACACTTGGTGTAATTGACAGGGAGAATCCCGGTGAGTATGGAGTGGTTGAGATAGAAGGCGACCGGATAGTGAAGATACATGAGAAGATGCCCAGACCACCCACAAATACCATAAATGCCGGTGTATATCTCCTTAATGAGTCAGTGTTCGGTGCACTGAAGGCGACAGAGCGTTCAAAGAGGGGCGAATTTGAACTTACCGACTCCTTACAGTTGCTTATTGACTCAGGTGAGCCAGTTTTTTGGACCAGGATAGAACACTGGTTAGATGTCAGCTATCCATGGGATTTGTTACGTGCAAACGAAACTATGATGGAGGGTGAGGGTATAAGACCCGTTATCAGAGGTGAATTGGAAGATAACGTGGAGCTGAGAGGCAAAGTGGTAGTAGGTGAAGGAACGAGTATAAAATGTGGCACTTATATCGAAGGTCCTGTTATTATCGGTCCTAACTGTGAGATCGGTCCTAACTGCTACATCCGTGCTAAGACCGCAATTGGCAAGAACTGCCATATAGGCAACGCCGTTGAGATAAAGAATTCCATTATCATGGACAATACGAAGATACCCCATCTCTCCTATGTCGGTGATTCGGTTATTGCATCACATTGTAACCTTGGTGCGGGCACGAAGATTGCGAACCTCAGATTTGACGAGGCATCAGTAAAAGCAGCGGGCATGGATACTGGCAGGAGGAAGTTCGGTGCGATATTAAGTGATGGTGTAAAGACAGGAATAAATGCCTGTATTGATGCCGGTACGATCATTGGTAATAACACGCTTATCGGTCCCGGTGCTCTTGCTTCTGGTTATATAAAAGAGAATTCGTATATATTCTAAATTATAGTCTCTTGCAAAACTTTATCTATTATTCCATTTCATTCTGCCCTATGAGGGGAGAACGAATATCAATCAGGAACTTTGGAGAGGTCAGGTCACAGCTTGTGAGTGAAAAGGATCCAGCGGTGAAGCAGAAACTCTCTTTTCTCGTTGTTGCAGGCGAAGATTGTCTATTGTCTGTATTTTGAAAAAGCTGTTGAGGCGAGTTGTAAGGAATAAGGACGTGGAATGAAATTGGATACAAAGGTTTTCTCCCAAGCCCAAATAAAGGAGGTAGACCTCCTAAGCTCGCT
>JAGGRR010000009.1 GCA_021159465.1 Methanophagales archaeon | reverse complement strand
GCATCAATGCTATCACTCGGAACGGCGCTCGCTATCGCTTCAACCGCGCCCGTTTCGGATAAGACGAAATTTTCATTATTCGGTTGTGCATTAGGAGGACTATTAATTGGTGTGATTTCATCGTTTGTGGAAGAACGAGAAGTTCCACCACCGCCCGAAGTACCCGCTGAAGTCACAGACTTCTCTATCGTGAAAGAATAGATCAGAACCAACTCGGTAGTGCTTTGGTTTGTTGCAAAATCAACCCCCCAAGTGCGGTAATTGAAAGCATTGATAATATCATCTCCGGCACAGGTGATGGTGGAGGTGGCGGCGATGGTGAAAGTATAAGTGTGAAACAATCACGATTATGGATGATTGTATTTATGAGCTCGCCCGCCAGTTCCTCAGTCACCTGCTCACCATTATATGTCTCCTTATCGTAGTTCTCACGCCAGTATTCTATTTCCTCATCCCAGCGTGATATTGCATCGTTGTAGCATTCCTCATAATCTTTCTTCGCATGTAATGATTTCTCTTTCTCTATATCCCCCACTATCGGTGCAACAGCGAATCGGCTACCGCAAGGCGTGGGGACGGCAAATGTTATTACCTCTTCACTGTATCCAAAATATGCGATAGCGCCCGCTCTGACGATAGCGGGACCCAAATCGTTCGCAGTCAGGCACGAAAGGAGCGATATTACCCTGTCTTTAACAAGGTCAAGGTTTGTGGTAGTGGAAAGAAAAGGCTCGGTATCAACAACCGTGTATGTATCCTTTGAACCGTGTCCCAACCCATAAATATGTTCGATTTCGGGATGATTGAGGATATAATCTCGCAAGAACTCCGGCGTGGCTTCCTCCTCAATTATAGCCACATCCTCACCCTCTCCACTGAGATACTCGTAAACCTCTTTCGGCGCACACTCGAAATACGGCAGTGCCGGGTCGTTATAATGAGGGTTGATTATCAATACTTTGGTCATTTTTTCAAAACTTGTTCGAGATTAGTCATCTCCGCCTCTATCAACATCCGCCCGATCCGTGTGCCTTTCTGTATCTCCTCCAACAGCTGCGAAGGTGTGTATATTTTACCCCCAATAATACGCTTGTATGTCTCCGGCAGTTTCTTCAAACGCTCTTTCAATCGCAATATGGCGAGTGCATACTTCTCCTCTACGGTGGTGAACGCTCGCGCCTCTATTATGCGTTGTAGCTCCGCACCCAGACTCGTGCCCGCACGCACTTCCGCTAAAATCTCATTCGGTGTATATGCGCGGTCGCCATGAATCACTAATGGCTGGTTACGCTCAACACGTGGTAGTCCATTCACCCAAGCCTCCACTATTTCAACTGACATTTCTTCATACCCCTATCCATGTTCTTAATGCTGCAAGTGGAATTCGGCTGAGTAACTTATCAACTCCTATTTTAATCCCAATTCTCGATAAATAAGAGGAGAGTGCCGATCCTACTGCATATTCATCGCCTGGCACTGGACTTATTATTGTGAGAACCAATGCGATCGTGAGCGATATAATTGTTGCTGTTTCGAGTGGGTGCTCCTTCAGCCATTTAGCAGTTGTGCCCAGCCATGATGCAATTAATGCAATAATGGCATCAGGTGTGAGATCAACCACTCGATCAGGGTCCATATCCGGTAATGGTTCGTCCTCCGGGTCGGCATCAGGATGCGCAAGCGGCTCAGGATTGAACTCATTAGTGAGGGGACTCGTCCCGCTCGGTATCCTTATGACCCGCCTTAATTCCTTATAGCCTTCCTTTATTATACGGATAAGATATTTCTGACCAACTATCAAGTCGAGTGATAATACACCGTCAGAAACGACATACGTTGTATCATCTATAATAACTTTAGCATTCTTGATGAAAGTCCCGTCACTGCGTTTGATATTAATAATTTTCGTTCTCGTTCTCGGCGATACCGGTGGTCTTATTTTTCTTATTAACCCCGGAATATCTACAAGCCGTATGAATATGGCAGCGGCGGCACACGCGCCAAATAAATACAATATTTTTGTGAGCGTGCTCATCAATTGACCAGTAGGTTCGGCAAGTGCAGCCTTACGCCTGTTTGCCTGCATGTAATATATCTTTAATGTTGTCGCCTTCTCTTCGTTCGTGAGTGTGTCAAAATCGTCAGGTAGCTCTATGCCTCCGCCTCCTTCGTTTTCTATGTCTTGATTCATAGCATCCAGTTTCGGCTTGTATTTAGCCCATTCCGCTTCCACTTCCTTATCTGTAATCGGTACTCCTTTTTTGATCTTCTCTAATAGATCATTCAAATCGGAAGCGGTTTCACGATATTCTTTCTCAAGGTATTCCGCCATCGGTGACCATTTCAATTTCTTATAAAGGTAATAACCTACGAGCGCGACTGCACCTACCCCGCCACCTATTGCTAAACCCTTCACCACCCCGCTGGTTAAATCTCTATTATTTTCACTCATTTGTATACAATCACATCATAATATTTCTCGTATTCATAAACAATATCGAAATATGACAGGAAATCTTCCTTGAGTATGCCTATAACGCGCTTACCGGAGCCATAATCCCGCGTTGTGTATCGCAATGTTACATCTTCATAAGGTCCGACGAAGACTACAACATCATAACTAACGGGCTTCTCTTCTAATGTGTAGAGTGCATATGTAGTTCGATCAACGGCATCACTCCTCCCCCTGTCAGGAGCTTTGCTTATGTAATATGTGCCCCATATATAGACTTTATCATCTTCTTCAAACCCTATAAATATAATCTTACGTCTCTCTTTATCGTAATGACAGAAAGCATAGCCTTGAATCGTATATGTATCAGCTTCTAAATTGTGGTTTTTATATGTGATTGTGCCCGTGAGCGGGTCTTCAGGCGCCACTTCCACCGCACCCGGACCACCAGAGCCGTTCCTTGTCATTGCGAAATTGGTTATCTCCACAAGCCTCGGTATACATGGCTTCACATAATGCACCGTCACTTCATTACTCGCACATGGGTCATAACTGTATGAACCTTTAAATACGGACTTGAGTTTTACTGTCAGCTTGCTATCTGGCATATTTTCTTCTTCTACCCAAACATCACAAGAGAATCTACCATTTTCGTCCGTCACGCCGCTCCACACTTCTTCGCCCGTGCCCGCATCTATTAATGTGACCTCAAAACCCTCCAGTGGCTCGCCCTTTATCGTTGATAGCCAGCTATCAACTGTGATTCTGCCACCATACCCACAATTCGTCGTCGCTACCGTCTTATATATTGGGTTGCCATCACTATAACCCATGAGCAGCTTGGTAACTAATACGGTATTGCCCACACCCGATACAAACTTTTTATACAAGAAATAGCCGCCCACTCCCGCAGCGGCGAGCCCTAATGTCACTCCTAATGCTTCTTTACCGTTGCCCATTTTGTTTCACCGGGTTTTATAGATTTTGTATCCAACAGCGGCTGCACCACCCACTACCGCACCGATACCCGTTATTATGCCAAGCAACCACATCGCAAATAGCGGCCAGTAGCCCGCATCATCGTCCGCAAGCACTTCCAAGCTCGTGCCACAGGAAGGGCATGTTATTATAGTTCCCGGCTCACCACTTATCACCAGTG
>JAGGRR010000008.1 GCA_021159465.1 Methanophagales archaeon | reverse complement strand
ATTACTGGGCGGGTGCCGCGGTAATCGGCGATTATCTTGTGTATGGCGATGATAAGAGCAATCTGACATCTGTGTATTGGTGCAATGGAACGACAGCAGATGAGATTAATGTCTCTGCAGTTTACGGTGTAACTGCAAACGAGATTCGTTCTTCAATCACATGGAACGAAACTTACGGGCGCATCTACTTCACATCAAAAGGCGGATATTGCTACGCGCTTGGGTTTGACGAAAGCACTGGAACGTTCAACACAGCAGATAAATGGTGCACCAATATCGGGTACTCAACATCCACACCGGCAGTTTACAATGGAAGAGTATATGTTGGGAATAACAATGGCTTCTCAAGTGGAAAATTATATTGCCTGAACGAGAATAACGGGAATGAAATATGGAACGCCTCGATAGGTCCAGTTCAGGCTTCACCAGCGCTCTCGATCCAGGGCTCGGACGTTTACATATACGTAACCACGAACTGTGCGAACGGCAGACTTTATTGCATCAAGGATAACGGAGGCACATACGAACAGAAATGGTCGTATATAACACATGAAGCAGGTGGGAGCGGTGGATACATCTTGCAGGGTGTAGCGATCTCAAATGGCTCTTTGTATTTCGGGAACGATGGAGGGTATCTCTACATCATTAATGAAACGCTCAAAAAGCCTGACCTCACCGTTACTGCCATTAACAACAGCACAATCTACAACGGCACGTACAACATCATCACTGCAACGGTGGAGAATGTAGGCAACGGAAGCGCAGGCACATTCAATGTAACGCTCAATGACGGTAGTGGTGTAGTGGACGATGTAAGCGTCGAAGGTCTTAATGCGGGCGAGCAGACACAGGTGAAGCTGCTGTGGACACCAACAACGACAAATTCATACACGCTGACAGTTACAGCAGATTCTGGTGGCGTCATAGACGAATGGAACGAAGGTAACAACACGATGCAGAAGACTTTAACACCAATCGAAATCCCGCCGACCGACCTCGTAGTGAGCGAGGTCTGCGACGGCAATCTCATCAACGGAACTGCTAATGAGGTCTTTGCGGTGATAAGGAACGATGGCGCAGATGCAAGCGGGTTCAATGTCTCGCTTGAGGCAGATGGCGTGGAGGTAGACAAAGTATTTGTGCCGATGCTGCATTTCAGAGAATCTCAACTTGTGGCACTTCACTGGACGCCCACTTCCGTAGGAAGCGTGCAGTTGAACGTGACGGTTGATTCCGACGGACAAATCGCGGAATCCAATGAGTTAAACAATATGACGAGCCAGAACGTGAATATCGTGTCTCGTGTGACGGTGACGGTCAATCCAGGTGGAAGCGGAAGCATACAGAATGCAATAACCAGTGCTGCGAACGACACCATAATCCTCGTTAATAACGGCATTTACAACGAGCGAATAACGATTCCTGCGAGCAAGTCGGGGATAAAGCTGATAGCAAACGGCAGCAACGTTGTAATCTGCAATAATACTGCTGGTGACATCGTTACTGTGGAAGGAAATTACTGCAAGGTGAAGGGATTCAAGATAAACAGCGGTTGGGACGGTAGCATTTATCCGAACTTCCCCGGTGCGGGCATCAATGTCTCTTCTGACTGGAATGTGATCGCAGACAACTATATCTACAATACATCAGGTGGTATAAAACTCTGCGGCTCAAAGAACCTGGTCAGGTGCAACGTGGTTGGCAACAGCAGTGCAGGACAGGCATGCCTGAACCTGATGGCGATTTCTGGCGACTGCAATGCAATTGTGAAGAACAAGTTTGACGGCGACACGGGCTACGGGTTCATACTCGGAGGCGTGTTTGGTTCAACAGGCATACATGATGCCAGAGCGAGCAACAATACGATACGAGATAACAACTTCACCGTCACAGGTGTCGGCAGCTGGAGCCCGGGGAAGACTATCTTCGGCGGCGACCCGAATCTGGTGTTCAATAACATCATCAACGACACTTCCAACAAAGTGCAACTTGGGAGACTGAACTGGTATTTCGTGGATAAGGTAGCGGTAGAGAATCCGAAGTGCGGTAATGTCGTTCACGGTCCGTTCTACGGCGGTAACTTCTGGCTCAACTACACAGGAACGGACAGCAATAACGACCTGCTCGGTGATACTGGCGTGCCACACATGGGATACGACTACCATCCACTGATAAAGGCGAAGTGCGGTGATGTGGATTGCAACGGTGTTGTAAATGTACCCGATGCACGGAAAGTTTACAAGAATGTACCAACCCCATGGAAACTTAACAGTTCATGGGCAGCAGACGTAGATTGTAACTGTGCAGTGAATATACCAGACGCACGGAAAATTTACAAGAATGTACCCACTCCAGAACTACTAAACTGCTGCAAGGGCTGTGAATTGTGCTTAGTGTGATTGATGATAGGGATTAACCATGGAGAACCATAAATAATAAAACTTTTGCCCTTTTTCCTTTTTTGGGGCAAATAAACACTCAATGCGGAAAAAGGAACCAGAAAACAAAAAGTAAAGGAGGTGAAAGTGGGAAAATAAGAGGAAAAAAGAAAGCCAAGGGTATTTTCTACTAAAGGCAAAAAGTTATTTAGGAGGTGAAAAAGAAAAAAATGGAAAAAATGAGAATGATATTCGGAATGAGTATAGTATTAGCAGTGCTTACAGTGCTTACAGCGACTGCAGTGGCAGATAATGTGCTTTTCTTTGTTCCCCAAAACAGTGGCGGAGCACTTGGGGAGAATGTAACAGTCTTGCTCTACCTAAATGCAACTGATCACATCGGTGGAGGTCAGGTGAGAATTGACTTTGACCCCAATGTAGTCAATATAACATGCAAAGAGATGACGGAGACTACAAATTGGGAATCATGGGATTTCTATCCATATGGGTACGTTGGACATCCATATGCGTTTATAACTTTCATGCAATGGAGCGGCTATTATATGGGTGATATGATAGGAATAGCCAACTGCACCCTGACAGGTAATATGCCGGGTATAACCCAGTTAGAGATACCAGTAGCTTCTGATAAAACTGTACTCACTGATGAAGATGGTAATGAGATTTTCCCCACAACGATAAGCGGCACATTCACATGCACTGCACCGCAGGAGACATACAGCAAAGACCTCGTTGAGGGCTGGAACCTGATTTCACTGCCTCTTACTGCGGATGACATGACGG
>JAGGRR010000007.1 GCA_021159465.1 Methanophagales archaeon | reverse complement strand
TACCCCCCACCACCAGTATCGCATTACTCGCCTCCATGTAATCGCCACTGCTCTGGAACGCAGCCACATTCGTCGTATTTAGATACGGTGTGACATTACACTCATTAATGCCTATCTGTGAGTCGCCTGCAACGTTCCACACATCACTCCACTTATGCCCGTTGAATATCAACTCGCCCTCGCCCGGATCTGGATAACCCGCGCCCGGCGCCACTGTTATCAACCGTGCACTCCTATTACCCGCATCTTCAATCGCCCTCGTGAACGGCGCATAAGCAGTCGCTTCTTCGGGCGTTGTGCACTTATCTGAGCCACCGTAAAGCAAGTCAAAACCTTCATTCACAAATATCTTACACCCTGGACTACCATCCCCGCTCTCGCTCTCGTATATTACCACAAGCAACATACCCCGTATAGATGGATTACCAGCAACCGGATTCTGATTCTCAAGAACTGCGGTGTTACCGCTATTATTGAATTCGCCGGTTACATTATATGCGAGCATTCCACACGGATAGTCATAGCCGTCGTACCCCTTGCGATCTGTATAAAATGCATCCCTCTCTACCGTGATATTGTTAAATCTCAGACTGACATTGTCAGGCATCCCCTGCACCATATCCCATGTGTAATATACATACAGTCTCGCCTCTTTTACTTTCGCATCTTTACCACCAGGAATAGATAAATCCGCTGTGCTCCAATTGACCGTATAATTGTACCATGGTTGTTTGTAACCACTCAAATAGCGGCTATCTCCTGTTGAATATAGAAAACCGCCCCTAACTCTATATTCCCGCATGGTGGTTATATCAATATTGCCATTCCCAGCCTCAGAGCCACCGCCGGTATATCGCTTACCTTTATACCCATTATTCACCACCTGCACTGTTACTTCCTTTACATTATTAGTGTTATCTATCTCTGTAACTTCATCACTACAATTCACTTCCACTTTTATCGTAACATTAACCCCCGCTACTCGTAGCGTAGGGTCTAAAACTGCTACCTGAGTACTGCTGTTAGCAGCCAGCCCCGGAACATGGATTTCCTCGGTTTTATCTCCCACCTGAAAACTGACATTGAATGCACCTGCATCCTCTGTACCGATATTCTTTACTGTTGCATTTATATAGTTGCTCTCATTCGCGAATAAGAACCCGCAATTAGGATTTGGCTCTATATCAGTAACTACCAGCTCCTGTCCTTCACAATGGTCCGCTATAACTACCTCTGTCTCTGCTGTTACCTTATCATAATAAACATGAATTACCGCGGTACCCTTTTCCGTTCCCGCTCTCAGTATTGCATGCGCATAGCCATCTTTGTCTGTCTTATCCCACACACCAATCCTATTATCAATCCAATTATGCCCTCCTGTAGATACGTTAAGCAGCTCAGCATCGGATGGACCCTCTATCAAAAATACAAGAATGTTATCCTTACAGGGCACGCCACTATCATTCACTGCGCGCGCTGTTATTAGCGCCTCCGCTTCACCATCAGCAGGAATACAGGTTTGATTCGCAGTGACCATGATCTTAGTAGGATGCGGTGGCGGAGGTGTACCAGGATCTCCAGCACAAATTACCACCCCACACATCACCGATACAAGAGCTATAGCTACCGTTATAGCTACAAATACGCCTTTCCCCCTATTATGCGCTTCTCCTATCTTCATCTTCTTTATTCTCTTCATCTTCTTCATCCCCTTCATCTCTCACCTTTACCCTGCTTCTTCTTTATGTTACCCTCTATATATAAAAACATATGCTTTTTACATGTGCTTGTATCTGTATATCACTACTGCTTATAAACGTAAGCAGTTTCTCAATATTTAAGCTTTTCTATTATGTTCTTCTTGTATCATCACAGGCTAATAATGCAGATACGGGAAGAGAGTATAATTCAAACCTGTTAAAGGAAAAGAACAAAAGAAAAAAGAAGAATAAAAGGAGTTTTTATATCGCTTACTCTTACTCTTATACTCTTACTTTTTGTTTGATTTTTTTGGGGGTTCGTTCACTCTGCACTCTGCTCCCCACTTTCTGGCTCCGATTCCGCCGCTACTCCTTCTTCATGCATCATAACAGGCATCGGCATCGCCGTCTCTGTCAATGCATCTATCTGTGCGTATACCTGCCTGTCACGGTAGTGCTTCATTGTAGCAGCACCTGAGGGGCATATCGAATTGCACGCGCCACAGCCCTTGCAGACCGCTTCGTTCACCGTCATTACATGTCTCAGTTCATCGAATACAAGCGCACCAAACGGGCATGTCTGCTCACAGCACCGACATCCTATGCAGATTTCCTCGTTTATCTCCGATATCGCTGGCTCTATCTTCGCCTTACCCTCTATTAAATATACGAGCGAGCCAGAAGCTGCTGCCTTACCCTGCGCTATGCTGTCTGTTATATCCTTTGGACTCACACAGCAACCCGCAATAAATACTCCATCCGTTGCCGTATCCACCGGTCTGAGCTTCGGATGCGCTTCCAGCAAGAACCTGTCCGTTGACTTCGAGAGCTTGAGCATATCCACCACGCTCTCCACTCCCTTATTCGGTACCAAGCCCACACCGAGCACCACGAGGTCCGCTTCCTTTTCGTACGGCTCACCTATCAGCGTGTTCTCGCCTCTGACCACTACTCTGTCACTGCCCGGCTTCCTGTATATCTCTGCCGGCAGCCCCCTTAGATAGAACACCCCTTCCTTCTTCACCTCACCGTAAAACTCCTCAAAACCCTTGCCAAACGCTCTCACATCCTGATAACATACGGTCACATTCGCATCTGGTAATTGTTCCTTCACTAAATGCGCTTGCTTCGCTAAATACATGCAGCATATTCGCGAACAGTACTCATTCCCCACCTGCTTATTGCGCGAACCCACGCAGCTTATGAATACAACCTCCTTCGGCTTCTTTCCGTTTATTTCTATCTTACCGCCTGTCGGTCCGCTTGGTGATGACAACCGCTCGAATTCCAGACTCGTTATCACATTTGGATACACTCCATACTTGTATTCCGCTGCTACATGCGGATCCACTATGTCATAGCCTGTTGCCACTATTATCGTACCCACAGTGTACTCCTCTATCCTCTCCTCTTCGCTGAAATCTATCGCGCCTGGCGTGCATACACTCATGCACGGCGGTACTTCCTTACCCTCTTTTATCGTCTCGAGTGTGGCGTTACCGCATTTCCCATCCTTCAACAATGCACAGTGCTCTGCATCCACGATATACGCAGGTGGTACCGCGAAGGGGAATGGCATATAAATGGCAGTTCTAACACTCAACCCTTCATTATATTCGTTCGGTACATCTTTGACCGGACAAGCCTCCTCGCATTTACCACAGCCCGTACATTTAGCCACATCCACATATCTGGGCTTTCGTCTTACCTTCACTGTGTAATTACCAATAAAGCCACCTATATCCTCGACCTCTGAGTTCGTCATCAAATTTATATTTGGATGCGCACCCACTTCAATCATGCGCGGTGTGATAATAGAAGTAGGGCGCTCAAGCGTTGGAAAAGTCCTGCTCAGCTGTGCTACATGTCCACCGATAGACGGCGCCTTCTCCACCAGGTCCACCTTGAAACCTCCATTTACTATATCCAGTGCGGCATACATCCCTGTTACGCCTCCCCCAATCACCAGCACTTCCGGTGCGACCGGTACCTCCTTCTCCTCCAGTGGCTCCAGTAATGTGCATCTTGCTACCGCACTCCTCACAAGCTCCTTCGCCTTCTCCGTTGCTTCTTTTGGATAATCCGCATGAGGCCATGAGCAATGCTCCCTTATGTTCGCCATCTCATAATAATATGGATTCAGCCCTGAATCAGAACAGGTCTTCCTGAATGTAGGTTCATGCATTCGCGGTGAACACGATGCCACTATCACCCTGTTCACCCTGTTCTCGGCTAAATCTTTCCTTATCAAATCCTGTCCCGGGTCCGAACACATGAATATATAATGCCGCGCTAATGCCACGTTCGGTAATGTCGCTGCATACTTCATCACCGCCTCCACGTCCACTGTCATCTTTATGTTTATACCGCAATGACAGACATAAACGCCAATCCGCAGTGCGTCCTTCGGAGCATCGTATGCTACTCCCTTCACAAAACCCTGCATTGGCACTTTCGTGTAATCATATTCATATTCTCCCTCTTCACCCATCTCTCATTCGCCTCCTATTCTTATTCCCAATTTATTTTATGCCCCTATCTTCTCCGCCATCTCTTTCAGTGTTTTGCAGCCTATACACATCTCCTCCTCTATCTCTGGCACTGACGGTCTTATCTTCGCCTTTCCGCCTGCGAGCAGCGATAGAAGAGCAGCTGCTGCCGCTTTGCCCTGCGCTACGCTGTCCGGGATATCCTTTGGACCCTGTGCACAGCCTGTTACGAAGACACCTTCCACTTCCGTATCCACAGGTCTAAGCTTCGGATGCGCCTCTTTTGCAAAATGGTCCGCAGTTTGTGATATACCAAACATCTCCAGCAGCTTCTCCGAGCCTTCACTCGGTTTTAATCCTACACCCAGCACTACGAGGTCCGCCTCAAGCTCATATGTCTCACTCAGCATCGTATCTTCCGCTCGCACCACCACACGGTCACTACCCGGCTTTTGATATATCTCTGCGGCAAGTCCCCTTCGATAACTGACACCTTCATGCTTCACTCTACCATAAAACTCCTCAAATCCTTTTCCAAATGCCCGCACATCCTGATACAGAACTGTTATGTTACAATCTGGTACCTTCTCCTTCAATAAGTGCGCCTGCTTCGCTAAATACATACAGCATACCCGCGAACAATACTCATATCCCGTTTGTTTGTTCCTGGAACCTACGCAAGATATGAAAACCGCATCCTTCGGCTCTTTGCCATTTATCTCCATCTTCCCCATCGTTGGTCCACTGGCTGACGAAAATCGCTCAAATTCCAGTCCATGTATCACATTCGGATACACGCCATACTTATACTCCGGCGAGACCGTTGGGTCTATAACGTCATAACCCGTTGCTATTATTACACCACCTACCGTCAACTCCACTATCTCATCCTTCATATCGTGCCTGATTGCATTCGCGTCACACACAAGCACACACGGTGGCGCCTCATCTTTCGTCACTTCCTCCCCCTTCTCTTTCTTCTTCACCGCTTCCTGCGTACTCTCAAGTGTCGCCTTTCCACACTTGCCCTTCTTTACCATTAAGCAGTGCTCTCCATCCACCGTATATATCGCCGGTATTGCAAAAGGATATGGTCTGTAAATCGCACTTCTCTTCATCAAGCCCAGATCAAATTCGTTTGGGAATCTGTTCTTCAATCTACAGGCATCGGCACATGATGAGCATCCGGTACATTTATCCTCATCTACATACCTCGCCTTCTTCAAGACCTTCACTTTGAAATTCCCAACCGAGCCTTCTACTCCTATCACTTCAGAATAGCTCATCAAATCTATGTTCGGATGCGCACCCACATCCACCATCCTCGGCGTCAGGATGCATGCTGAACAATCAAGTGTTGGGAACGTCTTATCAAGTTGTGCCATGTGCCCGCCAATAGAAGGTGTCCTCTCAACCAGATGCACCGTGAAACCTGCCTCTGCTATATCCAGTGCGGCATACATACCTGCTATTCCGCCACCTATCACTAATGCTTCCTGAGCCACTTTTACCTCCTGCTCCTCCACCTTCCCCAGAAACGCACCTTCTACCTTATCTTTTATCTCTGTCATCACTCGCCTGGTTGCAGCCTCTACTTCTACTCCTGCCTCCACTCCTGCTACCTTCTCCTCAGCTTCCGTTGCCATATTCGCCATACACTCCTCACACTTCTTCACTTCGCACTATCATCATATAAATTTTTTGCTTTTTCGCTCACCGTCTTGCCCTTCCCGACTAAGGCACAAGCCTTCTCCTATCCCTCGGAAACAGTACCACCTCCCTTATATTCCCTATCTCCAGCATGCTCATCAACAGACGCTCAACGCCCAGTCCCCAGCCTGCATGTGGCGGCATACCATACCGGAAAGCTTCGAGATAAAACTCAAAGCTATCAGCACTCAATCCTTTTGATTCTATCTTACTTTGGAGTAACTCATATGAATGTACACGCTGTGAACCCGAAGCGAGTTCCAGTCGAGGGTGCATCAGGTCGAATGCATCGCAGATATCATTGCGGCGTGAAGATGGTTGAGCATAAAAGGGCTTTATCGCTGATGGCCAATCGGTAATGAAATAATGCTCCCCTATCATCTTACCCAGCATCTGTTCAGCGGATGTACTCAGGTCTTCTCCCCATTCTATCTGCTCTCCTGCTTCTGATAGCAGTTCTATTGCCTCATCATATGTTATACGCTTGAATGGCACCTCCGGCACTTCCAGCTTCACTCCCAGACTGCTTAAACCAGGATAATCCTCAATTCGGGCGTATACAAATGCGATGAGTTCCTCTAACATCGCCATCACATCCTCCGCAGTTGCAAATGCAACTTCTATATCCGCAGATGTGGCTTCGTTCAAATGCCGGGTTGTATCATGCTCCTCGGCTCTGAATATCGGCGCAATCTCATACACGCGGTCGAAACCAGAAGCCATGAGCATCTGCTTATATAGCTGCGGGCTCTGGTTCAAGAATGCCTCACGTTCAAAATAGGAAATAGGGAAGAGCGCAGTGCCACCCTCTGTTGCCGCACTCACAATCTTCGGCGTGTTTATCTCTATAAACCCTCGTTCATCAAAGAAGTCCCGCATCGCTTTGAGTACCCGACTGCGGACGATGAAGATATGCTTTACTCGCTCTCTTCTGAGGTCCATGAACCTTGCATCCAGCCGCGTGTCCAGTTCGGCAACCACTTTATCCGTGGTGTCCAGCGGTAAAATCGGTGACGCCTCGCTCAGTACTTCCATTCGCTCCGGTATTATCTCATAACCCGCAGGTGCCTTCTCCTCCCTCTTCACTCGACCCTCTATCGCCACCACTGATTCTCGTGGCACTCTCTTCACTCTTCTAAACAGCTCAGCATCCACATTACCTCTGTGCAATGTGACCTGCGCCAGACCACTGAGGTCACGGATTATAAGGAAGAATACACCACCAAGGTCTCTCTTCTCATGCACCCATCCCGCTATGCATACTTGCTCACCGCTATTCGCAGCGCTAAGTTCGTCTGTATATCTTCGATTACTGAGTTTCATGTTCATCTCTTACTTCATTCATATTCCACCAGTTTCAATGCCGGCTCCCCTTTTATCCGGGTTATAATCTCCATCAATCTGTCCATCTGTTCTGTACTGCCCTCGGCACAGATGACAACAGAGCCCTCTCCTCCATCCACTCCCCCTGCACTCATTGGAAATGCGTTATTCGCACCCAGTATCTTCAAAGCCTCAATCTCTGTTATCACCTTACCGTATACAGGCATCAAGCCCACAGGCTTGCCTACTGACTTATAAAACCTGCCTATTCCAACCCGCTTCGCCGCCTCTGTAATGGGATATGGTATGGTCTTCTCAATACCCACAGGGATGATGAAATTCACACCTCTCGCCATCACCGTTCCGATTGCAGAGCCTACCGTGCCACCTACAGGGTTTGCCATGAGAATGCCCGCGGTACCATTTACATCCACTGCATTTGCACCCTTTATGAAGACATCATCTGCTCTTAACTCCTCCAGGGCTTCTTCAAGCGGTACATCACTTATCCTCCCTCCTCTTATGATAAGTTCCTTACCTCGTTCCTCCTTAGGTACTATACAGGTGCCCCTGGCAGTAATTACACCTGCAGCAAACCTCTCCTTCTCTATCTTCGCCACATCCTCATCTTTATCTTGCAGTGCATTCAGGAGCTCTTCGGCTACATACGCGTTTGTGGTCCCCAGTCCTATTATAATGGTTCCATGCTCCAGTGCTCGCTCTACCTCCTCCAGCTTCCTTACCCCTTTTGCAATCAATCGCTTCGATTCCGAAGGTGTGAGCACAATCAAGACCTTCGCATCTTCTTCAGCCATGATAGATAGATGAGCGATGTCTCATTTAATAATAATTATGCAATTATGCCGCATCCAATCTGCGCACTATTCCCCGCACATACTCATCAGCCTCAAGGTCCACGGTATCAAATTTGCGGAATTCGCTTATCACCGCTTCCTCTATCTTCCTCAAGCCCTCCTCGCTCCTCGCTTCCATTCTGAGTATAATAACCGGAGAAGTGTTCGAGCGGCGGATGAGTGCCCAGCCATCGTACTCCAGAAACTCTATCTTCACACCGTCTATGTCATTACCTTTAGCATCTGTTCGCCTCCTGTATCGCTCAGGTTGCTCCGCTGCAAGCTCACGATACCGCTGCTCTACGATATTAGAAACCCGCTCCTTCTCTTCATCATTCACTACTGGCAGTCTTATCTCTGGTGTATTCACGTATCTACTCAGGAAGTCCTCTAACATCTTATCTATGATATTCACATCTTGATAGAGCCGGAACTCCACAGCAGTGAGGAGTAAGAGTTCGGAGAATGCAAATACGGCATCGTCAGCGCGATTATTCTTCTCGAAGTACACATGCCCCGACATCTCGCCACCTGCAACGGCAGATACTGCTTCCATCTTCGATTTTATGAATGAGAAACCAGTCTTACACTCCACCGGCACACCACCATTCTCGAGGATTATCTCCTTTATAGCATCCGAGCATTTCGTATCATACACGATCGTTGCATTCGGATGCTCCTTCAGGATATGCTTGCATAACAGAGCCAGAATCTGTTCCCCTATTATCATCCGCCCGCCTGGCGATACTGCACCCGCACGGTCACCATCGGAATCGGATGCAAGCCCGATGTGTGCCTTATTACTCGCCACCGCGGTATGTAAATCATCGAGATAGCGCGGTATCGTCGGATCTGGCAGATGATGCGGAAAATTACCATCGGGCTCACAATAAAGTTCTATCACCTCGGCACCTAAGTCGCGGAATATAGGTGGAGCAATCACGCCCGTGGTGCCATTCCCTGCATCGTATACGACCTTTAAGCCAGCTAATGGCTTTGTCCGGTGCTCCTGCCCCTCCATCTTCTCTATCTCAGACTCTGCTATTGATATTGCATCCTTCAATCTGAGCTTGCCTGCGATAGCCTTTAATGCCAGTGCCTCCCATCTATCACGCAAAATTATATTTGCACGTATCATACGATGGTAATCATTCAAGACATCCACATCCTCTATTTCACCTTCACCTTTACCTCCACCTCCTGCTCCTGCACCACTGACTCCGGCTTCAAGCTCTTTAGCTATGTTATACATCTCGTCTATCTGGTCAGAGGTAGTGCTTTCTGAGCCGATGCAGAGTTTGAACCCGTTCCATTCCTTATCAAGATGGCTGCCCGTAACCTCTACACCACCGTCGGCATTAAACAGCCAGGTAGCGAAATACATCAGTGGTGTGGAGCTTACCTTAGCCTTGGGTGCTATATCTATAACGTGAACGCCCCTGCTCACCATCGCTTCAGCAAATGCCTCTTTTATTCGCTTCGAGCTGGTTCTGACATCCTTACCGATGACAACTCTCAGCTCTTCAGGCTCTTTTTTACGCCGCCTTCGCAGTAGCTCCACGTATGCCAGACCAGTAATAGTGCAGAACTCATCACTGAGCTGGAAATCTGGACTGTTCTCATCGGCAATCCCCCTTATATCATTCGCCCTGTATGCTGTCCTGTCTATTATAGCCATTGCTCCTGCTCCTGTTCCGAGCCCAAAAATATCTCTCTCACCTTATCCTCACCCTCTCTTGGACCTCGCATAATTAACAAATCCCCCTCCTTCAGTACTGCATCGCCACCTGGATTATAGACCCATTTACCATCTGCTCTGCGAATTGCCAGTATAAACATCCCGGTTCGCGTCTCTATCTTCAAATCTCGCAGCGTATTGCCAAATATCGCCCTGTTCCTCACTTCCATCTTCAATATTACCTCATCTGATTCCCTTACAGAAGCTGAAAATACTGGATGCAGCTTTATATCTCTAAGCACCACATCCGCAATCTCATATGCCGCATCAGATATCGTCTCCGAGGAGATAGCCACGTGGAGTATCCCCCTGAGCTCCTCAAAGTTGGTCTTACTCGTCACTCCTCTCGCTGCTTTCATCACCAGTATCTCCAGTTCATCCTTCATCCTGTCCATTGAGTCTTCTAAATCCTTCACCTCTGCCGCAATCTCTTTACTCTCGAACATGACCGCGGAATATGCCAGACCAACCGTGAGCTCAGAGAGGTTCTTCATATCTGCCATGAAATCCGCGATCTCTTCTGTTATCCTCTTCCTGGGCTTTGGCTCTCCTTTCTTCTCTTCCTTCCCTTCCGCTCCTTCTTCACCCTCTCTCTTCTCCTTGTACTCTTCTCCTGTTGCCAGTCTGCAGAATGCAGGTATCCCCTCTGTGGGTCCTGAGATGATAATCAGGTCTCCTTCCTTCAATCGTTCGCTACCGGGCGGCTGATATATCCATTTTGAACCCCTCTTTATCGCTAATACGCTCATACCAGTCTCAGTCTCGAGCTTTAACCTCTCAAGAGTCTTATTTGTCAATTCAGATGCGGGCTTTATCCTCACATTTATCACTGCCTCCTCGAAATCGCTCCTGTCCAGATACTGGGTTATATCAACCGATTCTGCTATCTTCGCTATGTCGCCAGCCGCACTGGCTATCTTCTCTGCCGCTGATGCTATCTGTAGTATCCCTGCAAATTCTACCGCATCATCTATGTTCCGCGCACCGAGCATTATAGCAATTCGCATCTTATACAGGAGTGAGTGCATTTTTTCCTCTAACTTGTACACCTCCTTTGCTATCTCCGGATTGCTGTATAAAACTGCGGAATATGCGAGATCAACCATCGAGCCCGAGATGTCCTTCATCTCCACCAAAACATCCTTAACGTTAAAAGTCCCTGCATCTAACATATCTGCTATGCGAATCACCCCTCTTCTTCGCACCTTAACCTTATCTTAAATCCACAAGTCCATTGTTTATTATCTTCTTTCCTATGTATAAGTAATCATTTAGTAGTTGATAAAAAGAGGGGGTCGTAGGGTAGAGGATATCCTGTCAGGTTCCGGACCTGACGACCTGGGTTCAAATCCCAGCGACTCCGTACAAACTTTCTTAGAAAGAAAGTTTGATCAAGGAAACAAGGTTTTTTCCTTTACAGGTTTTCTCTTTGTAAAGAAGAAGTGTATGAAAGCGACAGTGCGAAGGTCGCGGATAGGCGGCGAAATAGATGCCCCTCCTTCTAAGAGCTATACGCATCGAGCGATCGCAATAGCATCACTTGGTACACGGACGCGGAGTGAGCTCATAGCCCCTCTTTTCTCTGAAGATACTGAAGCGACAATAAATGCTGCAAAATGTCTGGGTGCTGTTATAGAACTTGAAGGAGGGGGTAAGAAGATAGCCATAGAAGGCGTGGAAGGTAGACCTGCTACACCAGATGATGTGATAAACGCTCAGAACTCGGGCACCACACTTCGATTCTTCACTGCGATCTCCGCTCTTTGCGAAGAGGGCGCTTCGGTAATAACCGGAGATGCATCGTTGAGGAAGAGACCAAACGGTCCACTACTGGCATCACTGAACGAACTCGGTGCAGAGGCATTCTCGACAAAGGGGGATGGTACAGCGCCAATAGTAATAAAAGGTAAGCTGAAAGGGGGTGATACTGATATAGATGGTTCTATTAGCTCACAATTTGTGTCCGCACTGCTCATTGCTTGCCCGGTTGCGGAGCGAGAATCTCATATCAGAGCAAAAAACCTTATATCCGTGCCCTATACAAGGATAACACTTGAGATACTGGCAAAAGCGGGAATAAGAGTAGAAGTAGAAGAAGTAGATGTAGAAGCTTCACATCTCACGTTCTATGTACCTGGAGGTAAAAGCTACGATTTGCGAACATTTACGGTACCCGGTGATTTCTCCTCTGCTTCCTATCTCATGGCTGCCGCGGTACTTACGGATTCCAAATTGAGAGTCAAGAATCTTTTACCCTCTGCACAGGGTGATTCCCGAATAGTGGATATAATGAGCGATATGGGTGTGGATATGCACTGGAACAGAAGTAGCGGTGTTGTAGAGGTAAGGGGAGGGGAATTGAAGGGTATAAGTATAGATATGAGTGAGAATCCAGATCTGGTACCCACAGTAGCAGTTCTGGCGGCTGTTGCTGAAGGTACTACTGCGATAACAGGTGTTGCACATCTAAGATACAAAGAGACTAACAGATTGAGCATTCTTGCGGGTGAATTGCGGAAGCTGGGTGTGAAGATAAAGGAGCAAGCGGATGGATTATTGATAGAGGGCATAGACAGGGGAAATTTGAAAGCAGCGGAGGTGCATTCGCACGGTGACCACAGGTTAGCAATGGCACTGACGCTCGCGGGTCTATGTACACATGGTGAGACGGTGATCAGGGATGTGGAATGCGCAAGCGTTTCCTATCCCTCTTTCTTTGATGACATCCGCCGGCTGGGTGCTGATATTGATATTATGGTTATGTCATAGCGTTTTTATGAGTGAGCGGAGGTATAAAAGAAGGAGAAGGCATTTTCCCGGGCTGTTAAATACGGACTAAAGACAATAAAAAAACTCCTGGTTCTCTGGCAACGCTTTAATGGTGAACTAAGAAGCATTTTTTAGCAAACTTTTATTCTTTTATTTTATTATACCATAACTGTATTCTCATCAGAATAAGGCGGAGCACATAAACTCATTCTTTCACTCTCTGATTTCAAAAGCTCCCTTATCTCAGAGCCATTCTTCGCCTCGAAAGGTATTTTTTTTCCTCTCTTCTCACTATTTTCATTTCCTTTCCTTGCACCTAATGTTTCCTGAGAGTTGTCCTCTTCTCCACCTATGTTTAAAGCTTTGTTAATAATTGTGCCAGGACAGAAGCTAAAGTCCTATTAATACCGTGACTTATCCAGGCACCAAAGATGTTTTCTGATTTGTATAAAAGATAGCATAATAACGTACCTTGAACAAATACAGGAATCATTCTAAACATAGTAAATTCTGGATGCCATGCAAATGCAAGAATCATTGAAACGACGTAGGCAAGTGCTAAATTTTTAGTGTTTTTTAGTGCAAAAAGGAAAAAGATCCCTCTAAACATGAATTCCTCATTAAAAGCATCGAAAAATAACGGGATACCCCATGTCAGGAATGGGGGCAAGAAGATAGTTCCTTTAAGGGAATAAATTATTGCATTGGTGATTGATGTAATTATTAGAATACCAAAACCAAGGAGAAGGCTTAATTTCAATCCGTTTGTGGTTATACCAAAGTCGCTTAATCTATACTTTCTCAATTTTATGACCACAAGCCCCGGTAAGAGAAATAAAGCTGCTTTTGCTATAAGATAAAAATACCCCTGAAGAACCCCCGCTGGCAAATTACTCATCGCCACGCCATAAAAAAAAGTTGCAGGTAGTATCATCAATAACATGTCTAAGTATGGTTGAAATTTCTTTTGCATGCCGAGTCCAAACAATATTAAAATAAATGCAGGAATTAGTTGGAGAATTATCAAATAAGGTATCATGATCGTATGATTAAGTTAACCTAATTAAATTCTTTTGGGTTTTTCAACACAGCAGATACACGCACACGCACCGCCGTCGAAGGCTATGGGATATGGGAGAGCGGTACCCTATGGCAGAATGTAGCCTCTCTCTCTTCTTGTTGTGTTTTTTGCCTTCCAATGCAGTCAATGCTTTTTTAAAAAACTCGTTTTCCGCGTATAACTGCACAACAGCCAGCCTTTCAAGCTCTGCCATCCTTGCTTGCTCTTTATCTATTTATGCTCTTACGTTGCCACTAAAGGCATTTTCCGGGTCCTTATATCCTTCTTTTCATATGTTGCACCCTCTTTCTTTTTAGTTTTTTAGTTCTTAATTCTTAATTCGTTCTAACTTACTGTCTGCTTTTAGGGATGCACCCCACCCCACTTTTATAATGATGTCTTTACATATTTATTCTAACATAATGATTATCATGATTATGATGATGAACGCGGGGATGAGCGTTGTTTTAAACTTGAGGAAGGGTAGGTAAAAGAGATGGCGAGAAACGTGGGCGTATTAAGTGATATAAGAGTGATAACGCTGTTATTGTTCGTTGTAGCAGCGTTTATTGGGATTTATGTCTATCCACCGCCACCCGCTGATGCTGGATTGAATGGCAACTTACAGTATGGATTAGACCTGGTGGGGGGCTCTTCATTGCAATTGAAGTTAAATGGTACCTTAGTTGGGATCGAGGCGCCTGAAGATGTTAACGAAACCCGCGTTGCATCATACCTCAGTGATGCGCTGGATACCGAAGTTAGACCTTACAGGACTGCACGTGGTGAAATAAAGTACGAGATAAGGAAGTGCGTTACAATAGAGCAGTTGGCGGATGCTTTGAAAGGCATCAACGCCACGATAGCGAAGAAGCCGGATGGCAAACTGGATTTTGAGGAAGGAGTGACCCGGGAGACACGTGATGAGACCAGGCGGATAATAGAGACGAAGTTGAATATGCTGGGTCTGGCAAGCACAACGGTAAGAACAGCAGGCAGTAATTTGCTGGTCATTGACCTTGCGGGTATTGATATAAAGACCGCAGAGTCGCTTGTAGGCGAGCCAGGTAAGTTTGAGATACGAATACAGACGAATGGAACCGGCGGAGAGATAAAGGTAGGAGAGCACCTGAGCGAGATTGAGAACATCACCGAGCATGTTGTATACGGTAGCGAGGGAATACGCAGTGTGAGCATGGTCCCACAGAGGAAGGGTGAAAGCGAGAATGCAGCCTGGGGTGCTCCCTTTACATTGACCGACAAGGGTGCCACAGCACTCAGGGATGCTGCTATAAAGTATGGCGCTATTGATGACCCAAAGAACCACGAACTGGTAATGCTGCTCGACAACGTGGTTGTTTACAGTGGACCACTGCATCCAGAGCTTGCGGAAAAACTGCGAAATGCGCCTGCATATAGCCTTATATCCGAGACGGGGAGTGGGGATGAGGGTTTAAAGCGAGCGAGAGAGCTGATAATACACTTAAAAGCAGGTGCTTTACCGGTGAATGTGCAGGTGATAGGTTCAGGAGAGGTGCCGGCGTATCTGGGCATAAAATTCAAGAAAGGGGCTCTAATTGCGGGTTTACTTGCTCTTATCGCTGTTACACTCGTTGTTGCCGTTCGGTACCGCGAGAAGAGGATAATATTGCCGATGTTCTTTGGACTCCTCAGCGAGGTAATCCTGATATTAGGGATAGTAGCCACGATGAATTGGCTAACAATAGGCATGATGGGTATTCTACTGGTGGTGTTACTCATAGGGGCACTGCTGAGATGGTGGAAATATCCAGTGACAGACCTGACGGTTGGTGTAGCAATATTACTGGTTATATCCGTTTTTATACTATCAGCGGGCAAATGGCAGCTGGACTTGCCAAGCATCGCGGGTATAATCGCCGTAATTGGTACCGGTGTAGACCAGATGGTGATAATAACCGATGAAGTACTTTCTGGTGGCAGGTCTTCCTCAATGTATCATAAACGAATCTCATTTGCTTATGGCATTATCTTCGCATCCGCAGCGACAACAATAGTTGCAATGCTTGCACTCGCATTTATGGCTCTTGGCACACTCAGGAGTCTCGCAATTGTAACTATAATCGGACTCATGATAGGTATTTTTATTACAAGACCAGCCTATGCGCGAATAATAGAGCTACTTGTTTAAGTTTAATTTGTTGCAAGAATGCTAAACATTTTGCATTTCCGTACATTACAGTCAAGTGGGATAAGTAGGATACAGGCAGCCCGATAAGTGCCATTTGACCTGTCGCCTGTCGCGATGCTTTTTTACCCCCTCCTCCAACCATTCACAAAAGATTGTCATATCAGCCTCCAATCTATCAAAAGTGAAGCTATAACGATGTTGAAAGGTCGTGATACTCGCAATGTGCTTTGAAGGTGATATAACCTTCGTAATAAGC
>JAGGRR010000006.1 GCA_021159465.1 Methanophagales archaeon | reverse complement strand
CCGGGATTGTTCGTACTCCGCTCATTCTGTCGCCTTCGATGTCTCGAATGTCAAATAAGACCGTGTTGATGAATAGCTTGGTGAAAAAGAAGTAGAAAATCAAAGAAATTAGAGTGAGACCTCGAAAAGAAACTGTTAAAGGGAGAAAAGCCCCCGCAACTGACCAACTTAACGCAATAACAATATTTTTTATGCCTGTTATGTCTTTCAGTCGGAAATTTGATATTTCTATGCTATATATGATTCCGATACCGAAAGGGAAAAGGATTATAAAAACAGCAAAAGGGTTCTGTAAAAAAGATAATGATAAAGCAGTAAAGTAAGATACTATCGTAGCCCATGTAACAAAACATTTATTCTTTTCAATAAATCCCGCCCTTTCCGGCACATTTACTAAATCTTCTTTTATATCCGTCAGTTTATTTAGGTTGTATACTGTAAAAGTGAGTGAGAAAGAAGCAAGAAGTAAGCTAAAATTAACCTTTATATTGTAGAGTAAGAAAGAGAAATAGGCTAATAAAGAAGCATTCATGGCAATGAATATAGAACTTATGATCAATAAAGACACAAAATTATCAAGCAATAAGTAAAGATTCTTGAGAAAATTGCAAAAACTAACTTTTATACCCGCGGCTTTTATATTCCTGTCCTCTGCTACCTTGGATATCACAGCATTAACTGCTAAAAATCAAAGAAAGATTGGTTTTGCTCGCTTTAAATACCACTCGAAAAGTTCCTTTCCCCATTCAATCGCTTCTTTACCATAGCTTATGATATCTCTATTGTAGTCATAAGACCCATCAACATGAAACAGTCCGAGGGAGAGGAAATAATCAGTAACAGTAAAAGCAGCCTTTATGTTTTCTTCCACTGTGTATAGTTTAAATTTGAAATTTTCATCCTTAATTGCCTTTTTTAATACTTCTTGATTTATCACCTCTAACATTTTATTGAACACTTCTTCTGTTATTACAAGTTCCACATCAGCCCTTTTTTTTAGAATTAACTTCTCAAACAGGGGCGGATACTCAGGAACGAAAATTGAAGATACTCCCCTTATCTGCTTACTACTCGCTAATAAGTTAATAAAACTCGTGTGGACTTTAAAAATATCAATAGCAGTATCTTCGAGAAGAATTGAGCCCTTCAACCACCCGATCTTCTCGAGCAGATGCGTTGGAATACCGCTGAGGTCGTGCGTAAGCCAGAAGTCCTCGTGCTTCTTCAGCACTTCCACAGCATCAACGAAATCACTCAATTTTAATCCTATAACATACCCTATCCTCGTCAGCCCATATTTCCTCGATTCGTCCTGAAAGATTATATTCTCCTTCTCAAGCTCCCTCAATGCATGTATTGCAGTTGTAGAACTTACCCCGAGTGAATCCCTCAACTCGCTCAGCGTCCTCTTGCCCTCACGTAAAGCGATGATGATTCGCCTGCGCAGCTCAGAGCAAACAGCGATGCGGATACTATTCTGGATATTCTGCCCTTTTTGCCCTTTTATTACACTTCTATCCCTCACTGATATCTCTTCTTCACCTTCTATAATGGTTGCCATATAAAAGTACGATGGACAAGTACTTGATATATAGTTAATGTTTTGAAACATTGTTCAATTAAAGCAATTTTGTCCTAAACTGAATACTATTTATACATCCTCTACAAAAATTGTAGAAAATGAGTTTGGAAGAACCGGGTAGAGGGGATGGGAAGCGGCAGTCACTCCTGTTTAAGGTCGCAGATGCTGCCAGCAGGGCAAAGAACCTCGATGAACTATTCCGCTCTGTCCATGAGTATCTGAATGAGCCTATGAGAAACACCAGCATCTGTATCATTCTCTACGATGATAAAAAGGAATCTTTGAATCTGGTTTATCCTGCGAATGTGAAAGAGAAGAGTTCCCTTAGTTTATGGTGGAAAACTCTCGCATCCTATCTAATAAAGGACGGGAAAACGCTTATCGCCACCACGGAACTTATCAGCAGGTTGACCCATGAGAAGGCTGAGACACTACCCGCGGTCTTGCTTGGCACACCGCTAAGAGTAAAGGATAAGGTCATGGGCGCTATGTGCCTATTTAACTACCATGATGCATCCGCGTATTCGGATAAGGACCTGGAGATGCTCAAATTCGTAGCAGACCAGATAGCCATTGCGATAGAGCGAAAGCAGATGGAAGACGCGTTGCGGGAGTCGAAGGAGAAATACTTAAGTCTGATGGATGATGCTATTGGCTCGTTATCCTGCGGTATTATCATCCTTGATGACCATTTCCGGGTCGTATGGGTTAACCATGCAATAGAAGAGTTCTTTGGAATCGAGCGAGATGCCATTATTGGGATGGATAAGCGACGGTTGATAAAAGAGAAGATAAAGTACATCTTTGAAGAGCCAGAAAAGTTTGAACGTGTAGTACTCAGTACATATGACAATAATACATACATCGAACAGTTTGAGTGTCATGTGCTCCCCGGAGTGAATAGAGGAGAGCGTTTCCTTGAGCACTGGAGCACCCCTATAAGGACAGGTGTATTCGCAGGTGGGAGAATAGAGCATTATCATGACATCACAGCGCGAAAACGAATTGAGCAGAGACTGACAGCGCAGGAGAAGAATCTCAGCCTTGTATTCGATAATCTGCTGGATGGGATCCTGATAGTTGATTATGACGGTAGGATACTCAAATATAACTCCGTTCTCGCAGCGATGTTTGAGGTAGAGCCTGAAGAGATGATAGGGGGGAATATACTCGAATTAGTGGCACCTGAATCCCATGATGCGGTGAGGGAAGCCCTCAAAGATGTGCACGCGGGGCGAGGTGGCTATTTAGGCAGTTATCGTGTGATAAACCGATCAGGACGAGAGTTATGGGTTGAATGGCTCGGAACTGACATGATCTATGAGGGGCGGCATGTAAACCTCGTCTCTATAAGGGACATCACCAAGCGGAGATACATGGAGAAGGAGCTGAAAGAAGCAAGTGAATTCCTCGAGAATATCATTGATAACATCCCGGATACTATCACTATCAAGGATTCAAAACACCGCCTCGTTATGGTCAATAAGGCATATTGTGAGATAACGGAGCTCAAGAAGGAAGATGTGATAGGGAAGACGGTGTATCGTGATAAAGACGAAGAGGTATTTCAGACGAAGAGGGTGGTAAATATCCCCGAACGAACCTATACTGACAGAACCGGTAAACGCCATTATGTATCGGTAAAAAAAGCGCCATTGGTTAATGAAGCAGGAGAAATAACCCATGTTCTGACGATAAGTCATGATATCACCGGGTTAAAGGAGGTAGAGAAGGAACTGGAGGCGAAGAATAAAGAGCTTGAGCAGTTTACCTATACAGTGTCGCATGACCTCAGAGCACCCCTATTGACAATTCAGGGCTTTATACACCTGCTTCGCGAAGATTTGAAACGAAACGAGCAAGATAAGGTGGATAAAGAGCTCAAATACATAGAGGATGCCGCGAAGAAGATGGAGAATCTCCTCAATGACACCTTGCAACTCTCCCGTATCGGTCGTGTGATGAATCCACCTTTAGAGGTACCATTCGGTGAGATTATAAATGAAGCGCTGGAGCAAACAAGGCAGCAGATTGAATCAAGCGGTGTGAAGGTCACAGTAGCTGATGATTCCCCTGTTGTTCATGTTGACCGTATGAGAATAGTTGAGGTGCTAGTGAACCTCATAACGAACAGCATAAAATATATGGGCGATCAACCGCATCCGGAGATATTTATCGGTTATCGGAAGAAGGATGACGAAGTTGTCTTCTTCGTGCGGGACAATGGCATAGGGATAGACAGGAGTCAGCATGAGAAGGTATTTGAGCTTTTCTATAAGCTCGACAGCAATACCAATGGCACAGGTGCCGGACTCGCCATTGTGAAGAAGATAATAGAAGTACACGGGGGACGCATCTGGATAGAATCAGAGAGGGGGAAGGGGTGTATCGTTTGCTTTACACTCCCTGTATCCGGCTGAACAATATTTTATCGCCACAATCTCCACTTCCCATACCTCCTGCAAAAAAAAACGAATATTGGATTGGAAACGAAAGGTGTATATATGTAATATAGCGTTTATTTCCAATGCATGAGATAGCGATAGGGAGAAAGATGGGGATAAAATGGGATAGAAAAATGAAGCAAATCGTGATTGCCACTATATTATTGGTCGCTTTTGCTGGCACTGTATCCGTATCCGTAGCATCCGCAGCCGCGGCGCTAACTGTAACACCAGGGCAGGTGAAGCAGGGTGACTTTGTTACCATAGAAGGCACGGACTTTCCGGCTAACAGTTCGGTTGCTCTACATTGTGCCATCTCTAATTTTACGATACCAGTATCTCCAGCGGGGCGGTATGAATACGAGTTATATGGACTGAATATCTCTGCTCAAAATACGAGTTTCGTGCTGCGCCTCCATGGAGTACAGAACGACACGGAGATGGTAATAAATACCCCTCCTATATCTTTAGTATTGAATAAAACCAATTCATGGCTTAATTTCTACTATGATGAGCAGAACCATACAACGGAGATAAACTCAACATCGAAAATACCTCCGGGTAAGTATAATATAACATTACGAGGTACTGCTGAGGCTAAAGAGAACGCTGATGCTGTGTATATTGACCTTACAATCACCGATGAAGTCATGACCGGCGCATCGGGTAGATTCCGCATAACCATTGATACCCATGGGATACCACCCGGACAATATAATATAACCGCCGATGGCCATAATGCCTCATTCACCTTAACTACCCCTAAACTGAGTATAATACCATCAACGGTGGCATCAGGTGATTCCGTTACCATAGAAGGCACGGACTTTCCTCATAAACCGATAACCTTGAGTTGCACCATCACAAATCACACAATAAACGTCTCAAACGGAGAATATAAGGATAAATTAGAGAAACTTAATATATCTTATCGGAACACAAGTTTATCACTCATGGTGCATGGAGTAAATAATGATATTGCTATACGGATGCCCATCTGGATAAACACGAGAATAAACAAAGACAGTTTCCAGAAATTGGGGTTTGTATTCCGCTATTACACCAATAACAGCACGGCTACGGTATATCATAGAATGCCTATACCAACAGGAATCTATGATATAGAGGTGAGAGGGACTGCAATAGATCCAAATGCTACTAATATTTCGATTGATGTAGCTGTTGATATAATGAATATCATGCCAGATGAGACAGGAACTTTCCGCATAACCATTGATACCCATGGGATACCTACCGGGCGATATAATATAACCGCCATAACCGCCGATGGCGATAAATATAACGCCACACTCTTAATAAACTCTTCTCCCGCACCCATCCCCACTCCCACTCCTACACCAACACCCTCACCAACTCCAACCCTCACTCCAACACCAACACCAACACCCCGACCAAGAGTCGCCGGTGGCGGTGGCGGCGGCAGAGCACCCCTTGATA
>JAGGRR010000005.1 GCA_021159465.1 Methanophagales archaeon | reverse complement strand
TGGCAGACGCCACGAAAGTGCTTGTAGTAGGTGAGCGAGGTCAAAAGCGCCCAAAATGCATTGGTAAGGGGCTAAAGAAGTACAATGCGATTGATTGCGGCATATTCTATTGCACACCTGCGATATTTAACGCGTTGAGTGCTGCAATTGCAAGTGGAGATACGGCGCTGACAGGAGCGGTTCAGCGGCTGATACAGACAGATGAGTTGGGAGTTCTTGATATACACGGCAGATTCTGGTGCGATATTGATACACCTGCGAGTTTGAGATACGCAGAGAAGCGGATACTGAGCTCGCTCGGTAAACCGGCAGATGGTGTCATATCGAGGCATATAAACCGAAAAGTCTCAACCAGGATATTCACACCGCTCATTCTCAAACTATATAAGGGAGTTACACCCACTCAGGTATCTTTATTGAGTTTCGCGGTTGCTGCTCTGAGTGCCATTCTTTTTTTCTTATCACATCCAATTGCAGGCGGGATTTTCATTCAATTATCAAGTATACTGGATGGTTGTGATGGAGAAATAGCGAGGCTTAAGAAGATGAGCACAGGTATTGGAGGTTTTACTGATGCTGTCTTAGATAGGTATGCAGATGCTATTATACTACTTGGAATGTTTTATTACCTGATGGTAACGAAGATATTTGGATTTTACTTAGCTCCTTTAACTATTATTTTTACCTCCACTTTGGCTATTATAGGTAGTTTGATGGTTAGTTATACAGCAGCAAGAGCGATAGCCGATTTGAATTATCAACACAAAGGCAATAGGGACCTCAGGCTATTTATCCTTTTTATGGGCGGCGTGCTCAGCTACATACACCCCGTTTCCGTGTTTTTTTCACTGTTCATCATTGCTTTAATGACAAATATGACAGTAATGTGGCGCACAGCTATATCATGGAAGAACTTTCGTGAAGATGAATAAAGTTTGGTCGTGACGCTCTTTCATCGACTTGAAAGAGAGGATGTAAACAGAGTATGCTATGCAAATTTGGCATCGGGACAATTAATATAATGCAATTGCTGTAACTTCCGTTTCTCTCCCACTCCCACTTCCACTTCTCCTTCTACTGTTCTGTATATGTATCCATGAGGCTATGATAAGCGACCTCTAAAAGCCTGTCTTGGCTGTTGCAGAAGAAGA
>JAGGRR010000004.1 GCA_021159465.1 Methanophagales archaeon | reverse complement strand
GTATTCAGGGAAATTTGACAGACATTTTAGTTAGTTATAGTTAGACATCCTGGAATAAATGAAGAGAAGGAAAAGGCGCATGTCGCACGCAGCACGCAAGAAATATTTATGTGAGTATGTTCCCTATCAAGCTATAACAAACTGTAAATGTAAATCATTTTAGTCTGTTATTTATCGGTTATGAAATTGAGTTCAGAGCATAAGGAAGCAGGAATTTCTATGCCTGAAGAGAGGAGCGAAATAATAAGATTCCTGATAGAGAAAAAGGCGTACCCAAGGTGTAGCAAGACCGGGAAAATATTCTTCTTGAGACGCAGGAGAGATGACGGTTTTGAAGAGCTAAAGGAAAGAATTATTGAGGGGTTGAGACTAAAGACCGAAGACGATTGTAAAAGTGTAAGAGAGATTATAAAAGCGGAATTAGCAAAACGGAGAAGAACCAGACCTATAAAAAAGTGGATTAAAGAAGAGAGACCAAGGGAGATGCTGATAAAGCATGGTGCAGAAACTCTTACGCCTGCAAAACTGTTAGCAATTATTTTGGGGACTGGCAGCAGCGAGGGAGTGAGTGCAGAGGATTTAGCACGAAGGATATTGAACCATTTTGGTAGTTTGAGGGCAATAGATTCCGCACATATCACTGATTTGCAGGCAATTGAAGGTATTGGAGAAGCGAAGGCGGCACAGATAAAGGCGGCATTGGAAATTGGTAAGAGATTAATGCGGGAAGAAGCCGAGCGTAAGACGAAAATAAGGACCGTGAAGGATGTTGTTGAATACGTTGGCGATTACTATGCTCCCTATTTGAGGGATAAAGAGAAGGAGTTCTTTAATATAATCCTGTTAGATGTCAGGAACAAGGTGATAGATAATATAGAGTTGAGTAAAGGAAGCGTGTCAGCAAGCGTGGTTGATGTGAAGGAGATAATAAAAGAGGCGACGAAGAAGACAGCATCTGCAATTATTATGGTGCATAATCACCCTTCGGGCGATGCGGAGCCTTCTAATGATGATATGGAGATTACGAGACGAGTAGTTGAAGCCTGCGGTTTGGTGGGCATAAAGGTGTTAGACCATATTGTGATAGGGAAAAATAAGGATGATTATGTGAGTTTTATGGATAGAGGGTTGATAAAAGGAGTGTGAAGACGAGAGAAATATATACGCATGTGAGTAATA
>JAGGRR010000003.1 GCA_021159465.1 Methanophagales archaeon | reverse complement strand
CCTTCATATACGTCGTTATCGCAGTCTGCAACCACGGTGAAGTTGTGGCATCCCCCGCTAAGGCTCACACCCGTGAAACTTACGGTTGTGTTCGCACCAGCGCTCAGAGGTCCTACTCCTGTCACTTTATTACCGTAGGGGCTACCATCAACCTCTAAGCTCACGTTGAACGTTCCTGAGGATGCATTGCCCTGATTCTTTATCCTCGCTTCTATCGTGTAGCCGATACCCGGATTCATCACTTCCGGGAACATGATATCCTCGACCACGAGATCCGGCAGGTTCAACACCGCCTTTTCCGCCAGCGTTGCGAAGTAACCGTAGAAATAATCATCGCTCCCAGACAGATCCCATGTCGCAGTCTGTGAGCCGTCAGTTTCTATACATGTGTTAGGCACATTGTACTGTTTCAGTGAAAGTGGAAAAGTTCCTGATGGAGCGCTGAATGTACCAAGATGACAGCTGTTTAAATATATGTCTATCGTCCCACCGCCATAGTGCGATTGCGCTACCCATAATGTATAGTTATGGTCGCTTACAGGACCGATGCTTGTATTATAGAACCACGTTGTGTATGGGTCCGTCGGGCTATTTTGCCTTATATCTCTATACCCATAGTTATGCCACCAGACTCCGCTATGTGTTATATTAGCTGTGTCTGTTTGATTAATGACTGCAAAGAACCACCTGTCATCACAATGCTCACCGGAAGTATCGTAGCAACCGGTTGCTCTAAAAGTATTGGTGCCCGGCGTTGCATTCACCCGCCAGTAATAGTGATGGTTACCGTTATCGGGCGAGAATCCGCTATACCATACTCCTCGATTCTCATTATTGCCTGCAGAACAGAGGCTGTCCGGGATGCTTATACTTTGATGCTGACCGTTGCCATTCCAGAATTCCGCCGTTGGGTTGTTGTTAGGGCAAGCGCCCCACCTGTGCCAGTGCACGTATGCAACTACCACATCGCCCGGAGGCAGTGTAATCGTCCAGTTCTGGTTACAAGGACCTGTCCGATTCTCCAAAACCTTTACTGAGCCATTTGTAATTGTACCATTGGTAAACCCGCTAGTTGTAACAGCGCAATCACGGGTTTTTATGTCATCCAGGCATCCTTGAGCCGTCGTGGGTGTGCTGAACGCTGCTAATACTAACATCGCTAATATCACTATCGGTACTATTACATACCGTTTTTTCATTTTTTTCTTTTTTCACCTCCTAAACTTTTTCATAATGAACAGGGAATAGCCAAAAGTTTTCCCCTTCCCTTCCTTCCTCGCGCCTCGCCCCCTTATGGATTCGCACCACAATCGCTTTCCTTGCAGGGGACATATCTCTTCCTCGCTCCATTGCTCCATTGCATCTTCATCTCTTCATCATATTCGCCTTCGCCCACATTTGTATACATTGTTAGTAATATAAAATGATTTTCGGTTTTTTAAAAATAATATATTGCCAATCGAAAGTATTAAATATAGAAATGACAGTAAACACATATTTCGAATTTTTTTATGAATCATTAAACAGAAGACCTTTAATATTGGATACAAAAGTTAGGGAAAATTTGAAATTAGCATAATTATTCCATGTATCGTGCACCTTCACAATAAGCCCTGTAGGGATTTAGTTCGTTCTCGCAGCAACTTTTCCTTGTTCCCTCTAATATTTGCTCTACACCATGCCCAACTTAGTTTTTATTGCCATGACTTCGTGTTCTAACCGGTCAAACCGTTCTTCCATATACGATTTTAAGTCCTCTCGCAGACCTTTTATCTCGTTTATTGTTTCATCCTGTTTCTCTAACATCCTCTTCCCAATCGAAACTGATTCTTCACTCAGCTCCACAGACCTCTCAGCCAGTTCTACCGACCTTTCAGCCAGTTTTATGGACTTATAAAGCAATTTTCCCGCTGCATCCAAACGCTCGCCTAATTCTTCCTGCCAATTACCTCTTTTTATCTCAAAGTATTCAAATTCACCTTTAAAATCTTCAAAGCTTACCTCTACGCTTTCAACATCTATTGGAAATCTCTTTATCTTTATCCTCTCGATAAACTCGCTTATAGCTTCGTCCTCGCCCTCTGTAACTATTCTTATATCATAAGGCTTGATATTCTCTACAAATCCCTTTATTCCCAATCTCCTCGCTATCTCTTCCACTTCGTCCCTATATCCTACTCGCTGAACCCTACCTTTTACTATAATCCTCGCCCTTTTCATCTCTCACACACCCTTGTTAGCATCATTCCCCTCGCATCCTCAATAACATGAACAGTATAACAGCAACAGCAAGAAGCATCATTATCGCAACATGTGCCTCGAATCCCGGAATCCGCCTCTTCTCTTCCTCAAGTATAGGCGATGTTGTTAGAGATGGCGATGGCGACATCGTAGGTGTGAGTACATGCGAAGCAGCAGGCGAAGGTGTTAAGGTTGCTGTGGCTACCGCAGGCGAAAGAGTTGGTGTTGGTGCTGGTACAGATGCAGGTGTCTGTGTCGGTGTCTGTATCTGTGTTGGCTTCGGCGTAGATGTAGAAGTAGCGAATTCCTCTTTCCATGCATTTATTCCACCTTCCATATTATAAACAATGAAACCACGCTGAGCAAGTGTTTCACTTGCTGTTCTACTCCTACTGCCGGTTTTGCAATACACGATAATGACTTTAGAACTGTCCAATTCGTCAATCCTATTCTCTAAATCAGATAAAGGTATGTTTATAGCTCCAGGTATGTACTCTGCATTGTATTCCCCTTCTGTTCTCACATCCAGCAGAATGATCTCTTCGGGATTGGCCTCTACCATTTCATGCGCTTTCTCCACACTGATGTCAATATAAGTTGGTGCACCGGGGAGAGGCGGTGTAAGCTCTGCTGCGTATGCTATGCTCGAACTGAGTAGTAAAAGAAACAGAAGCGATATAAAAATCAAAGCTCCAAAAAATATCTTATTCTTATTTCCCCTACCCATTTTTCGACATCCCTTATCAAATATCCGGTCATGTTCGCTTACCTTTCCCTCCAGGGTACTTATTCTTCCCGTTACTTCCTCCATAGAATCGTTCCTCTCTAATTTTTCATGTTATATAGATAAAATTTAACTTTTGAGCTTATATAAAATTTTCGTATGAGTGGGAATTGGGAATAGCCAAAAGGGAATAGTGAGAAATTTTAGAAGACTTTTATTATTGTACACTTAAATTTAGAAAACAATTCTTATGAAAAAATCGGATCTACAAGATAAGAATGAATGAAAAGCGTAACTGGCAACCAATCGGCACTCTGGTGGTGATAACCCTGTGTCTATCAGGCATGATGATACCCGTGATGCCGCAGTCCTCGCTTTCTTTGTTCAATAATGCAAGCAATGCCACTGATGGTGAAATTCCTGAAGCAACGCCTGCTACAACTCCAACTTCTTCTCCTTCACCTTCTCCTACGCCTACACAATCGCCAACACCAAGTCCAAGTCCGGGTCCATCGCCTACACTTACTCCTTCCTCTTCTCCCACACCATCACCAACACCTACTCCAACTCCAGGTCCTACTCCGACATTGACACCATCACCGTACCCCTCGCCTACACCCTCTCCAGTAGCACCCAACATTACATCCTTTGCTCCTTCTTCGCCTGTTTATAACACCGAAACACAAGGAGAAACAATAACTTTCAATATTACAACGGACCAGACAGTGAACGTTAGCTGGCTGCTCAATGGAACTGAGGTTCAAATAAATACGAGTGTGAAAAACTCTTCCTATACGAACACAAGTGCAGTCACAGGCACATGGAACGTATCAGCAGTCGCCACGAATGAAAATGGCACCACTATGCAAACATGGATCTGGACTGTATCGCAGCAAGTAGCGCCTACACCCTCTCCTTCACCTTCTCCTTCACCTACGCCTTCTCCGTACCCCTCACCCACTCCCACTCCTACTCCTACCCCTACTCCTGCTCCCACACCACCGCCCACGAACTTCACAGCACCTTCTTCACCTTTTTATATCTTCGGCTGGGTCTATTACGAGAACAGTAGCGCTTGCAATTCGTCTCTCGTGTTCGTAACTAACATGAACACGAGCGAGAGCTGGGAAGCAGATTCTTATGCAGATTCCAACTTTTTCCAAACAGTTATAAGTGCAAACGAAGGCGATGTGCTTGTGTTCATTGCTACGGACGGCGAAAAAGTCAACACTACTAAGTATAGGATAACCGAGGAAGATAATAAAAGAAGCGGACTTTTCTCTCTCAACCTGACGCTTGGAAAGCCACCTTCAGGTTCTGTTCCTGATTTGACTGCCGTTAACATCTCCACGGATTCGGAAGAGCCGGTGCGGGGTGACGTGCTTAACATCACCGCAACAATAGAAAACAGAGGAAACATAACAGCAAACACCACTTCCGTAGTCTTCCTCGATGAGAAGAACATTTCAATTCAGCGGAACATCTCAAAATCCACGCTAAATGACACCGTATCACAGCCCGGCGCTTTAAAGATAAGAGTTCATTTCAGTTATGTCAATATTCACGGTGCCTGCTCTTATATCAAAATCTACAATGCCTCTGATGTGTTAATCTATAATTTCACAACCACAGATTCATTGAACATAACAAACTTCTGGACTACCTGGGGCACCGGCGCCCAAATAAGAATAGAGTCACATGCTGCTGACTATATCAACTTCACGATAGACAAATACGAATCGGTATTTGCGAACAAGCCCTTAACTTTGGGTCCCTGGCAATCAAAAGGCATTAAAGCGGAATGGAACGCTTCCGCGTGGTTGAACAATGACACTGACCTCGCATCTGGAAATCATATTATCTGTGTGAGCGTTGACCCTCTCGACCTCGTGAAAGAATCAGACGAAACGAACAACAACATGAGTATGACGGTGGAAGTGAAACCTTCTATCAACAAAGACCTCGAAGTTGTTAATATCACACTCAACAAAACCACCATATTTGATGGTGACATCGTTAATATTTCCGCAACTGTGAAAAACAAAGGGACTGAAGACGTATCCGAGTTCAATGTTAGCTTCATTGATTTTCTCGAAGATAGCAATACGAGTGAGGAGCTCGCTGAACCTATCGTTTCTAACTTATCCGCTGGCGATTTAATAACAATTAACGCTTCATGGGAAGCAACGTTCGGTAACCACAGCATCACCGTGATAGCAGACCCTTATGATAAAGTTCGAGAATCCAATGAAAAAGACAATCAAAAAAGCAAATCTGTATATGTACGAGCACCTTATGATTTCTCCATCACGCACATATCTTTAAGTGCTGATCCTGATAATCTCTTTTCTGACGAGTTCGTTGCGATAAACGCTACCCTAAAAATAATGAATTTCGTCAATCGAAGCGGAACCGTTGATGTTTGCTTATATCTCAATGAAACATTGCTGAATACGAGAAATGTAGAATTTAACGCCGGTAATGCAACAATAAATGAATCTTTCGAGTGGCGAGCAGGCACTGCTGGAAATCATGCCTTGACGGTATGTGTTGACCCCAATAACAACCTCACAGAATCCAATGAATCGAATAATAATATGAGTGTGCCGATAACCGTGCAAAAAGGTAACGATTTCGCTGTCACTAACCTGATGTTCAAGCCACAAAACCCTGTGATTGGCGACATTGTCAAGATAAACGCAACGATAGCGAATTTCGGCGTTGAAAATAAAAGCACAGTTGCGGAATTAGAATTTTACGATAATAAAGCCATAAAAATTGAGAGAACATGGGATGAACATGCTGGTGAAACAACCGATGACGTCCTCATGCTGCCTGACGCTCGCAAGATAAGGGTTCATTTCTCGCGTATCGGAGTTTATTCTCACATTATTATTTGTGATAAAAACGGTTCGGTAATCGAGGAATTTGATAGTAGTTTTTGGAAAGAACACCCAGATGAAGATATTACTGATTACTGGACGAAATGGTGTGATGGCGATACTATACGCATAGTATTTCATTGTGCTCGTGGTGCTAAATTCTCGGTTGACCAATATGAAGCAGTACTCGCAAACGAGAGCTTTTCGCTCGATGCCGGAAAACACACCAATCGCTCCGCGGTATTGAATTTATCAATGCAGGAAATGGGTTGGGCACTCAACGGAACGCACAACATAACCGCCATGGTTGACCCTTATGACGATATAGACGAACCAGATGAAGAGAATAACATAAATACAACACGAATTACCGTAACACCTTCTCTTGATTTCGCAGTCACTGACATCTATTTCGAGCCGAGAGAGCCTCTGCTCGGCGACATTGTCAGGATAAACGCAACCGTGAAGAACTTCGGCATCAGAAACGGAACGACATCCGTGGCATTCTTCTATGATAACAAAACTGTGTCTGAGATATCAATTATAAATAAATCCGTGATGTTAAATGCATCGGAATCGAAAAATGTTACCGCATTATGGAACGCAACCACGCTCTACGGCGGTGCGGGTCCTCATAATATAACCGTCTGCATAGACCGGCATGATGTGTTCACCGAAAACAACGAAACGAATAACACCCTGACAAGGCAAATATTCGTTAACGGCACTGATTTGGCGGTTACAAATATAGACATACCATGCGGTTTTCCTCCTGATGAGTTTTGTTATCATGGACAAAATGTAAATATTACCGCAACGATAGCTAATTTCGGTGCAATTAATGCGAGTAATTTCACCGTGTTCTTCAAGGACGGTATTTCAGAAACCACAGACGACGTGAACAGGAGTGGTATCGTCTTTAACAAAACAACCGTTCAGAATCTACGCAGCGGAGAGAATATTACTCTCAACGTGACGTGGAGACCCGTAGAATCTGGTATACACACGATAACCGTTAGCATCCCTTTTGATAATCGTGATAATAATGAAATGAACAATGAGCGATGGAAAATCCCCGAGGTTTCAGAGCCCGCATGGGACTTCAGAGTCGAGAACGTGAGTGTTTATCCGCAGGAAGTAAGAGAAGGTGAGGACGTGTTAATAGCTGCAACCATAGGCAATCATGGTCACAAAAGCGGTAACGTGAGCGTTGGGTTCTTTGTAAACCGCACCGATTTCGCAGGCTCGGAAGGCGAACGTTTTGAACGGATTGGCACTAAAGAGGTGTTTGTGCCGGTAAACGATACAAATTTCGCATTCTTCATCTGGAATACGAGCATTCATGGTGGTGACCATTTGATAGTGGCAGTGGCAGACCCGGATGAAAAACTGGCTGAAATCAAAGAATATAAGAAATTAGGAGATTCCATTCTCTTCCGCGGTAACCAAAACGTCACTATGAACAAGCTAAAAAGCTGCACGCTGCACGTGATTGGTCCTGATTTAGCCATAACGAATCTCACTCTCGACCCCGAAGAACCAAAAAGCGGCGATGTCGTGAATATAACCGTAGAAATAAAGAACAGCGACAACACGACAGCGAACAGCACCGTGCAGTTTTACATGCAGAGTGATGAATCAATCCGTGGAAAGCTCAAAAATCAGGAGTATACGCAGCAAAAGAGCTGGCCTTTGGCATTACAGCCAGCAGATGTCCCGATGAGATTTCATTTTGATTACATTGATCTAGAGTATGGCAGCAAAATCTATGCGTATGTCTGTGATAGCGACAAAAAACGTCACACGGTCTATTTCTACGTTAAAAGTGAAACAGCAGGTGGGCAGGAGGTAAAGGTGTCCGGGATTGATTTCGGAACTGAGGGTTTTGAGTGTAAGAACGAGCCCTCCCCAGGCTACTGCATAGAGAAACGTTGGAACGATGTCTGGACTGAGTGGACCTATGGCTCTGCGAGTGTAGTAACAGCAATAGCCAACCGCAGATCTTCACTCGAATTTTTGTTGGATAAGTATCAGGTTCGACTCGGTAACCGAACCATAACGTTAAACGCGAATGAGTCCGGACTCTACAATACTACATGGAATACGCGTTTTCCATTGAAACCCGGTAAGAATTACACGATTCTTACAACCGTGGAGAACCGGACTCGCAGTAACGAAACGCGCCTCAGAGGAACCGACCTCGCAGTCACGAACATATCAATGAAGCCCGTAGTTTATGATGGCGACCTCGTGTGGATAAACGCGACGATAGCGAATTTCGGCTGTTTGA
>JAGGRR010000002.1 GCA_021159465.1 Methanophagales archaeon | reverse complement strand
GATTATATCTAATGGAGCCAGGTGAAGCGAAAGGCCTTCCTGATATTAGAGGTGATGCAACGTATTGGACTCGACCTGATTGGTTACCATCAGATGGAAAACGAGTGTTGTTCTTCGATGATATACATCTCGCGTCTGAACAACTTCAATCCCCATTGTTTGAGTTACTTCTGTGTCATCGGTTACATGGTCACGAGACGTCTGCTGAGACGAGATTTGTTGCGGCTGGAAATTTATCCTTACACAGCGCTGGTGCGTCAGAGCTATTAGCACCTGTGATGGATAGGTTCGATATTGCGGTTGAGTTCAGTCCTACAATGGAAGACTTCATCCAATACGCATCAAGTCAGAATGTTAGTAGTAAGATTTCTGCTTTTCTACTAGCGTATCCTGAGTACCTTTACGACCCTGACCCTCCTACTTCACAAAAGTTTCCTTCACCAAGGAGTTGGTTTAGCCTTCATAAAGTTTTGGCTGCGGGTTATGACATACGTGTTGCTGTAGGTGTTGTAGGAATTAACGCGGGGACGAAATTCATAGACTCTTATCCTCTTTTAGGTAAGAGCATAAACGATTTGTTGAAGACGAAACCAGAATCAGTGAAGGATCAAGTTGTGATCGCAGCTGCTTTGTCTCGCCACAAACCGAATGTTAAGGTTCTGGATTTTGTTGCAAAGAAGCTAAATGCTGAAGCTCAGATGTGTTATGTCATGGGTGAGATGGCGTTCAACTTCGATGATATATATAAGTTAGCTGATCACCCAATACTGTCGAAAATCACAGATGAGCTGATAAAGAAGATGGAAGGGAAGTAAAGAAGGGCTATGCCTTACTAGGAGGCTGTTATGGAACAAGCAACTGATTTTACAGGTATCCGACTTCGGGTTTATAACGCATTGCAGGTGTCAGTAGCGTTGTATGCTCCTGTAGTTTACACAGATAAACTACCGGAGTTTGCTTCTGCGTGCGCAACAAAAGAGGGCAATATTTATCTACGACCTTCACTACCCAAACGGATGAAGGAAATCGCTTACGCTCATGAGCTACTACATCACACATTCCTCCATATTGAGAGAGGCCAGGGAAGACAGCCCATGTTGTGGAATTTAGCCGCAGATCACATAGTACATAAAATCCTCATCGATATTGGATTTACTAATCGGAATGAAATACAGAACTCGGGTTTAGTTTTCTTTGATCATGCACCTGATGGACCAGTAGAAGTTGTATACCGCTGGTTGATGAACCAAATTGGTGACGCGTTATCAAAAGGGCTAGAACAGTTTTCGGTTGGTGGAATATCATTCCGGGTGGTAGATAATGGAGACGATCCATATATTGAATGGCATGATAAGACAAGAGGCACAAGAGGAGTTGCACCAGCCCGGCGCTCGGATGAAAGACCCTTAGAAGGGTCTGGTTTGGCAAGAGAGGAGCTTGAGACTGCAATGAAGAATAGAGGTGACTTACCAGCAGGGTTAAAGAGGGAATTTGATCGGGCGACCCCAAAAGTAAAGTGGACTCTGTATGTACGTTCGAAAATACTATCTGCTGTAGGACGAAGAAGTAAATATTTTACTTACACAAAAATCCCTATTTGGTCCAGGTCCTGTTTTAAGAATGGAATTAGAATCCCTGGGGCTCAGAAGTGTTCGACTCAAGTCGTAGCCGCGATTGATACAAGTGGCTCAATTAGTCGGGCCGAATTGACACAATTTATGACAGAGTTAGAACAGCTGAAGAGAGTGGTTACTGATCTGTATGTGTATACCATCGACGCGGAAATACATGAATTCTATCATAACCCATCGTTTCCTATT
>JAGGRR010000001.1 GCA_021159465.1 Methanophagales archaeon | reverse complement strand
TCGGCGGAGGTCAAGAATAAGCAGAACACGATAGATTTTGTGAACTTTGCGAAGTTTATTATTCTCGGAAATAAGTTTCCAGAGGTGGAAGATACCACGTCAGCGTTTTGGGAGCGAGTAATAGTAATAGAATTTCCGAACCAGTTTATCGGTAATGCGATTCCAAACTACGAGCGGGTATTGGTGGAGAAGGATGGCATTGCAGGGTTTTTGAACTGGTGCTTGGAAGGTTTGAAGCGATTAGAAGCGAGAGGGTTCAAGTTTTCTGAAAGTAAGACTTCGAGGCAGAAGAAGGCGGAGTTTATGAGGATGAGCAATTCAGCACGTGCATTTTTAGAAGAGAGATGCGAGTTGGACCCTAATGCATATATATCTAAGGGCGAGCTTTACGATAGTTATAAGCTTTTCTGTGAGCGGGAAGGGCTAACGATTGTGGGTAAGAAGCGATTTTCAGAGATAGTGGGTGAGATTCCTCGTGTGTATGCGAAGCATAAAAAGATAGGTGGTAAAATACAGCGAGCATGGTTCGGGATAAGAGTAAAAGAAGAAGAGGAGGAAGAAGAGGAAGAGATATTCGAGTGGGAGAAAAAGGAGGAGTCTGATAGTGATAAGAAGAAGGAGAAGAAGAGTAAAACTAAGAAAAAAACCAAGAAGACGAGATATGTGAACATAAAAGACATAGACGAAAACGGTAATATTCCGCCAGAGGCTGAAGATGTTGAATTCCAAGCGAGGCAGGCGAAAGAAGCGAAGGAGAGGATGATGCGAGAGATGAATGAGAAGATGAAGGAGGTGGACAATGATGAAGCTATTTAAGAATCCCGCGGGTTATGTAGGTGCGAGGGACGAAATGGAGTTGCATCACTCGCTAATAGACGGACAAGTTAGGATACCAGGGCTTGAGCTCAAAAAGCACCATCCGAACTTTCGGCGACAGAAAGCGATACCGGATTTTCTCTTTGTGGATAAGGAAACGGGGAGGGATATTTATATTGAAGTAAAACCTTGGTTTCTAAGCATTTCAGACATTCAGCAAATCGTTAAGTATTGGATAATTATACGGGAGAGGCACAAAGAAGCCGACCTCGGAGTGCTTTGCGGTGGCGTTTCAGAGGAGAGAAGAGAACTATTGCAAAGGTTGGGAATAAGGATTTATCTCTTAAAAGACGTGGTCTCACCGCCTATCTGGTTCTTGTTTGGCGAGCAAAGCAATCAGGCGAATTCTTGCAGAAATTGAAAGGGAGAAATGAGAGAAGTAGTGATAATACAAAGAAAAGACGGGGAGGTAATAGATAAGCCAGATTATCTTTCACAAGACTATGTTTACATCTTAGCATATTATAACACGATATTGAGGGAAATAAAAAGAGACCGGGAGGGGGACGCTGATTTTCTTTTGGATAAACTGTTTGAATTGAAATATAAACTAAAATATATGAAGCAAGCATTAAACGGGAAACATAGCATTATAGTGTTGGTGGATTTCACGAGCCGATAACTTTTTATATACAAAGTTTAAACATATAATAGGTGATGTGAAAAAAATGCTCGTAACAATACTAATAGCGGTGCTCGCGGCGGCAATATTTGCGGCGAGCGGGTATTTAAAATCAGTAGGCACGGAAAATTTCGAGACAGCGAAATTTGCAGCAACTGTTCTTGTGGGCATAGTAGTTGGAGCGGTTATGTATGTCAGTGGCGCGCCGGTGACGGAGAGTAGTGTGGTGGAGCAGCTTGCGGCGTATGCAGGCGTAGTCGCTGTTGTGGAGAATGCGCTAAAAGCGTTTTTAAGACGATTGTAAGCCTCTCAAAAAAGTGTCAAGATGCAACAAAAAATATAGAAGTGGCGTAAGACCCCTGAGCGGTGGCATCGTGCGATAGCGCGAATAAGTCCACGGCGTGGCGAAAGGCGGCCTGCTACAAGTGTGCCCGCCAATAGTGATGCGGAGCTGAAAGAAAGCGTAGTAGAGTCCGGCTGAGTAGGTCGCTGGCGATGACGGGGCAGCCAGCATGAAAAAAATGCTGACGGATAAGGAAGCCGAATACATGGATGGGCACTTTAGGAGTTTCCTTCAACTTTTATGCGAATATTTTGGTATGAGCGAAAAGGATGCGTTAAGAGAGATCGAGCTGAGAGTCAACTTAACGAGAACAAAACTATTACAAAAACCTAAAGTTAGAACACTTCATCCTGCATATATTGATTTTAACGATAAAGCTAGCTCTTTGCTTATAGAATTTGGTTCTACTGGTGAAGAAACGCTCGAATCAAACGCTCATGTGTTGGTGAGCTTCTCAAAGTGTGGTTTGACTGGTGTAGAGATATTGTTTGATGATAAAGAGGTTGTCAAAAAAGTATCAGAAGCGTTTATAAGACAAGATTGAATGTGCACCGTTAAGAAAAAAACGAGGCAGGTTAAAGCTTCGTGTTATCTGTGGAACAAAAACTACGAAGGCGAGCCTGACGAATTCTCCATAGTGTGGGGGATTATAGAAAACTTTGAAACTGGAAAGACCGCGGTAAAATTCATTGTGGAAGTTGAAGACAAGAGAATAGTTATTTGGATTTCCGATCCCGTATCAATAGAATCAATGCTAAAGATGTTAGAGGACATTTTAAGGATGCGGTCGGAGAAGGAGCTGGAGGCGATGTCGCAGGGGTTGGAGAAGGATGCGAACGAGATACTCGCGGAGTTCAGGAAAAGCGATATAAGGAGGCAGACTTACGAGGGCACGGTAAAGAAGATGTGCGAATCTTGGGGCTTAAGCAAAGAACAGACGAGGAAGGTGATTGCGCTTTCGGTCGTGACGGCGAAGATGATTGAGGACATGTTCAAGCGGAGGCAAAACATTCCATACATTTACTGACATATCCACAAATTGAACATATCCATATCACCCTAATTTTTGATAGCATAAAGATAGTTTTATATATACCATTCACCATACCATTAATGGTGATAAGAGATGGGAGAAAAGAAAGTGCCAGTGCGTGTAGGTTCACAGCGGCGTGTAATCCTTCCGCCATCTCTTCTTGAGGAGATAGGTGTGAAGGAGGGGGATATAGTTCTGGTGAGTGTAACGAAGGCGAAGGTGGAAGAGGAAAAGCCTAACAAAACGCCCCCGTAGCTCAGCTTGGTAGAGCGCTATATGTACCGCTTCTCTATTCCTTTTCAAAAGAGGTGCAGAAGTGGTTACTTCGCCTTGTAAGCGAGAGGTCGCGGGTTCAAATCCCGCCGGGGGCATTGGAGGTGTGAGGAGAGATACTCCGGGACAGAACTCCCACGACTGCCCTTTGAGGCACTCTCTCCTCTTATTCCTCCGCTTTTTGCCTAGTGTCGGGTCAAAGCGCGCTAGGCAGTAGGGGTGAAGGAGTAGCTACACCGCTTATCCTGGGAGCGTCCCCGCTACTCCTTGTATTCCCCTTTCCCTCCTCAGGAGGTGATAGAAAAATGAAGAGGAAGACAGTTTGGAGGAAGTTGAGGCAGGAAGCGATACCAGAGCCTGAAAAAGCAAACAAAGAGGGATTTCCATCCTACAAGAGGACGATAGAGGAAGAAGTGCTTGCGGTCTTGATGACGGGGACGACGGCGAATTTGTTTTATGTGAAGGCGGAAGAGAACATCAAGGAGATGCTCGATGTGCTGAGGAGATGCGAGAATTTGCAGTTTCTGGCAAAGGCTACGGTGTATGCGAGGAACAAAGGCTTCATGAGGACATTACCGATAGCGAGCTTAGTGGAAATTTCGAGAAGGTCGCCAAAAGTTTTCAAGGAGATCGCGGACAAGGTCTGCCAGAACCCGCATGACTGGCAGCAGTTCATAGACATAGCGAGATCAAAAACGATAAGAGGAGGTGTAGGAAGAGCGCTAAAGGAGAAGATGATAAAGACAATAGCCAGCATGACGACCTATCACGCAGTTAAGTATCCAAAAGCGGTAGAGGACATGATAAACATAGCGAGACCGCGTGAGGATGTCAATCCTGTGGTGATAAACTACATCAAGAAGAAGATGCACGAGGGGGATGGGCAGTTAGAGGCTTTGAAGGTAGTAAAGACTTCCGAGAGCGAAGATGAAATCATAGAGGCGATAGAAAGAGGTCGGCTACCCTATGAGGTAGTAACGGGGAGCGTAAAGAAGATGACACCTAAGATATGGGAGGCTCTACTTTATCAGGCACCATATTTCAACCTCATTCGTAACCTCAACAACTTCGGAAGGAATGGAGTATTCGACAAGCGTGAAAATCTCGACTATGTGGTGAAGAGGATTACTGATGAGAACGCAATAAAACAGTCAAAAGTACTTCCCTTCAGATTTTATGTGGCTTACAGAATGCTTGAGGACTTTAGAGGCGCAGAGCGGCTAAAAACTGCTTTACTGCGTGCATTAGAGCTAAGCATTGTCAATCTTCCAGAAATACGGGACAAGGTAGCAATAGCAAGTGATGTGTCAGGAAGCATGAGCTCAAATCTTACGGGGGATTACAGCATTGTACAGTGTATCGATCTGGTGGGGCTATTTACCGGATGCCTCGTGAAGCGTTGTATACAACTGCCTGTGTTGCTACCTTTTGAAAGTGTGGTAAGGGAAGACATAGCAGCGGAGGCATATACAAAAGAGACGATCTTCGAGATAGCAAGAGTCTTCAAGGCAGATGGTGGGACGTCATTAAGCGCACCTGTCGAGTGGCTCATAGAGAAAAAAGAAGCCGTAGACCTGTTTATAGCATTTACAGATAACGAGGAATGGGTAGGACGGGGTTTCTTAGAGGCGTGGACAGATTACAAAAGAGATATAGCACCTCATGCGAGGGCATACCTCGTGACTTTACTGCCGTATAGGGACTTTCCAGCACCGCCACAAATAGAAGATGTTTACTTCATCTACGGCTGGTCAGATGCAGTGCTGAAATATATCACAGTGGATATTAAAGAACAGTTGCACGAAGTAGACAAAGAAGTGGTCTGACTGCATTTTTCGAGAACGGTTTAAGTAGGTGGAAAAAGAAGAAAATGAGCGGAAATAAGACATACTTCACTCGAAAAAGAGCTGAATTGGGGAATCAAAGCATCGCGGAGCGTTACGATGAAGGCAAATTTGTGAGCTTGGAATCAAGTTATAGAGGCTGGCAGCATCGTGAAATAGACAGAGTTACAGAAACTGCATTACAATTACTATATGAATTACCAGGGATGGCTTCTGGTGGCTTCTGGATGGATGATTTAGCAGCAACTTGCGACTTCATAGGTGACAGTTACAAAGCGTTGGCGAGGATGATTAGAGGTAGGAAAAAGAAATGAAAAATGAAGCGAGAGCATCTGCTGTTAGTGAAGGGAAAGATTGAGGAAATAGAGGATAAGATAGCGGATTTAAAGGCGATACTGTCTATAATCGAGGGATGGGAAAAGAGGAGGGGAATGGAGAACAATAGTGAGTATAATGTAAAAATGCGG